>JAJFFI010000014.1 GCA_021776755.1 Alphaproteobacteria bacterium
GATCAAGAAGCGCCTGCCTGAAGGCATGGAACTGCCGTATCCGGCAGCCCTCAAGGGCGAAGGCCACGCGGGCAGCGGAGACTTCGAGGCACAGGCATCGGCCGCACTCGAGGACGAGTCGAAAGCAGCGCTCGAGGCCGAGGCCCAGGCACAGAAGGATCTTGAGAGGGCGGAAGCCGAGCTTGCCGCCGAGAAGACCGAGGATGGCGCGCCCACGACCGAGACCGGTGGTGAAGGTGGCGCTGACGCCGGTGGCGACGAGAAGAAGGATTGATGGCCATGAAAGCGAAGGTTATCGATCTCACGAACAAGGCTTCCGGCGAGATTACCCTTGCGGATGAGGTCTTCGGCCTCGACCCGCGGCAGGACGTGATTGCGCGCGTTGTCAACTGGCAGCTCGCCAAGCGCCGCTCGGGCAACCACAAGACCAAGGGCATCTCCGAGGTCCAGGGCACGACGAAGAAGCCCTGGAATCAGAAGGGCACCGGCCGTGCGCGCGCGGGCACGCTGCGGTCGCCGATCTTCCGGGGCGGTGCAGTCACCTTCGGCCCGGTCGTGCGGGATCACGGCTTCAAGCTGACCAAGAAGGTGCGCGCCCTCGGGCTGCGTCACGCGCTCTCGGCCAAGCAGGCTGCAGGCAAGCTGATCGTGATCGACGACGCCAAGCTGAAGGACGGCAAGACGCGCGAGCTGATCGCCAATCTGGGCAAGCTCGGCGTGACCTCTGGGCTGGTTATCGGGGGTGCGGAGCTCGACGAGAAATTTAGCCAGGCCGCGCGCAACATCCCGAATTTCGATGTGCTGCCGAGCCAGGGCGCGAACGTCTACGACATCATTCGCCGCGACACGTTGCTTCTGACGAAGGACGCGGTGAAGGCCCTCGAGGAGCGCCTCAAATGAGCAAGTACCGCGGCATCATAAAGATCTCGAAAGAGCGGATGTACGACGTCATCGTCTCGCCCGTGATCACCGAGAAGGCGACCAATATTTCCGAGCACAACCAGGTGACCTTCAAGGTGGCCCCGGACGCGACCAAGCCCGAGATCCGGGCCGCGATCGAAGGGTTGTTCGGGGTCAAGGTGACCAACGTCAATACGCTGAACCAGCAGGGCAAGCGCAAGAAGTTCCGTGGCCGCGACGGCCAGCGCAACGGCTACCGCAAGGCCATCGTGACGCTGGCCGAAGGCAATTCGATCGACATTACGAGCGGCCTCTAGGACCGGATCCGGGCAGGCAGAAGAACCATGGCACTCAAGACATTCAAACCGACGACGCCGAGCCAGCGCCAGCTGGTCATCGTCAAACGGGAAGGCCTCCACAAGGGCAAACCCGTGAAGACGCTGACCGAGGGGCTGACCAAGAAGGGCGGGCGCAACAGCAATGGCCGCATCACCGCGCGCCGCATCGGCGGCGGGCACAAGCGGCGCTATCGCGTGATCGACTTCAAGCGTCAGAAATGGGACGTCGAGGCGACGATCGAGCGGCTCGAGTACGATCCGAACCGGACCGCGTTCATCGCGCTGATCAAGTATGCCGACGGCGAGCTTGCCTACATCCTGGCGCCGCAGCGGGTTGGCCCGGGCGACACGCTGATCGCGGCCGAACGCGCCGACGTGAAGCCGGGCAACGCGATGCCGCTGCGCTCGATCCCGGTCGGCACGATCGTTCACAACGTCGAGATGAAGCCGCGCAAGGGCGGGCAGATCGCGCGCTCGGCCGGAACCTACGTGCAGCTTGTCGGCCGTGACGGCGGCAACGCGCTCCTCAAGCTCAGCTCGGGTGAGATGCGCCAGGTTCACGGCGACTGCATGGCAACCATCGGTGCGGTGTCGAACCCGGACCAGCAGAACATCAATCTGGGCAAGGCCGGCCGCAAGCGCTGGCTCGGTAAACGCCCGTCGGTGCGCGGCGTCGCGATGAACCCGATCGATCACCCGCATGGCGGCGGCGAAGGCCGTACTTCGGGCGGCCGGCATCCGGTATCTCCCTGGGGCAAGCCCACGAAGGGCAAGCGCACCCGGTCCAACAAGGCGACGGACAAGTTTATCGTCCGCTCCCGCCACAAGCGTAAGAAATAGGAGTAGCGGCGCATGGCTCGCTCGGTTTGGAAAGGTCCGTTTGTCGACGGGTATCTGCTGAAGAAGGCGGAGACCTCGCGTGCGTCCGGCCGCAATGAGGTCATCAAGACCTGGTCGCGCCGGTCGACGATCATGCCGCAGTTCGTCGGCCTGACGTTCGGCGTGCATAACGGGCAGAAGTTCATCCCGGTTCTGGTGACCGAGAACATGGTGGGGCACAAGCTCGGCGAGTTTTCGCCGACCCGCACGTTCTACGGCCATCAGGCCGACAAGAAGTCGAAGCGGATCTAGCGATGGGCAAGGCGAAATCACCACGGGCTCTTGCGGACAACGAAGCCCAGGCCATGGCGCGGCTCCTTCGGGTGTCGCCGCAGAAGCTGAACCTCGTGGCCGAGCTTATTCGCGGCAAGCCGGCCGACAAGGCGCTGGCCGAGCTTACCTTTTCGCGCCGGCGCATCGCCGTGTCCGTGAAGCAGGTGCTCGAGTCCGCGATTGCGAACGCCGAGAACAATCACCAGCTCGACGTCGATCGCCTCTATGTGAAAGAGGCTTTCGTCGGCAAGAGCCTGGTCATGAAGCGGTTCCGCCCACGGGCCCGCGGCCGGACCGGAAAGATCATGAAACCGTTCAGCCGGATCACCATCGTGGTCGGCGAACGCGAGGAGGCGGCCTGATGGGTCAAAAAGTCAATCCGATCGGGCTGCGGCTCGGGATCAACCGGACCTGGGACTCGCGCTGGTACGCCGAGGACGACTATTCCGATTTGCTCCACGAGGACCTGAAGCTCCGGAAATATCTCGAGGATCGCCTCGCGCAGGCGGGCATCTCGAAGATCGTCATCGAGCGGCCGGCGAAGAAGGCCCGCGTCACGATCCATACCGCCCGTCCGGGCGTCGTGATCGGCAAGAAGGGCGCGGACATCGAGACGCTCCGCAAGGATCTCGCGCGGATGACCGGCTCGGACGTGCATCTCAACATCGTCGAGATCCGCAAGCCCGAGATTGATGCGCAGCTGGTGGCTGAGAACATCGCCCAACAGCTCGAGCGCCGGGTGGCGTTCCGCCGCGCGATGAAGCGCGCCGTGCAGTCGGCGATGCGGCTTGGCGCCCAGGGCATCCGGATTAACTGCGGCGGCCGCCTCGGCGGCGCCGAGATCGCGCGCACCGAATGGTACCGCGAGGGCCGGGTTCCGCTGCACACGCTGCGCGCCGACATCGATTACGGCGAGGCGACCGCGAAAACCACTTACGGCACCTGTGGCGTCAAGGTTTGGGTCTACAAGGGCGACATCATGGAGCACGACCCGATGGCCCAGGACAAACGCGCCATGGAGCAGCAGCCGTCCCGCTGATGCGGCCGGCCAGAAACACTGGATAGAGAACGATGCTTCAACCGAAACGCACCAAATACCGGAAGCAGCACAAGGGCCGTATTCATGGCCTGGCCAAGGGTGGCACCGAGCTGAATTTCGGCGCCTACGGGCTCAAGGCGATTCAGCCGGGCCGGGTAACCGCGCGCCAGATCGAGGCCGCGCGGCGTGCCATGACGCGCTCGATGAAGCGCGCGGGCCGGGTGTGGATCCGCATCTTCCCGGACGTGCCGGTGACCGGCAAGCCCGCCGAAGTCCGCATGGGCAAGGGCAAGGGCTCGGTCGAGTTCTGGTGCGCGCGGGTGAAGCCGGGCCGCATCATGTTCGAGATCGACGGCGTCGATGAGGGAACGGCCAAAGCGGCATTTGAGCTCGCGACCGAGAAACTGCCGCTTGGCACCAAAGTCGTCACCCGTCTTGGCGGGTAACGGAGAGACACGATGAACATTCAGGATCTTCGCCCGAAAACGGCCGACGAGCTGCAGACCCAGCTCCTCGATCTGAAGAAGGAGGCCTTCAACCTCCGCTTCCAGCGGGCCTCGGGTCAGCTCGAGAACACCGCGCGGGTGCGTGAAGTGCGCCGCGACATCGCGCGCATCAAGACGCTGCTCGGCGAAAAGCAGGCCGGAGACAAGACGGCGGGTGACAAGAAGGCTGCCGCGGCAGCCGGCAAGGAGAGCAAGTAATGCCTAAGCGAGTCCTCCAGGGCGTCGTGGTGTCCGACAAGGGCGACAAGACCGTCACCGTGATGGTCGAGCGCCGGGTGCCGCACCCGCTCTACCGCAAGATCGTGAAGCAGTCGAAGAAGTTCGCAGCCCACGACGAGAAAAACAGCTGCAAG
>JAJFFI010000131.1 GCA_021776755.1 Alphaproteobacteria bacterium
AGAGGTCGGGTTCGGCGTCGTCGAGCATCAAGGAGACCGAAATCTCCGGATAGAGTTCGATGAAATCCTTGATCCGGGGGGTGAGCCAGGTGGCGCCGAGGCCCGGGGTGGTCGACACCTTCAGCGGACCGCTCGGGCGCGCGGCGCTCTCGGTCAGCATTGCCTGGGTCGCCGACAGTTTGGCGAAGATGTCGTGGACCGTCCGGTAAAGGAGATTGCCCTGCTCGGTCAGCACCAGGCCCCGGGCGTGGCGCTGGAACAGCGGCACACTGAGCGATTGTTCGAGTGCGCCGATCTGGCGGCTCACCGCCGACTGCGACAGGCCCAGGCCATCGCCCGCGCGCGTGAAGCTGCCGGCCTCGGCGACCGCGTGAAAAATCCGGAGCTTGTCCCAGTCCATGAGCGCCATCGCGCGCTCCCCCGTGGCGCTATACTGCGCAGCGCTGTTGCGATCCGCCTATTCGGCGGCCGTCTGTGTGGCGGCAGGCGAGTTTTCTTCGTGGGCGGCAATGTATTTTTCGGCCTCGAGCGCCGCCATGCAGCCGAGGCCAGCCGCCGTCACCGCCTGCCGGTAGATCTTGTCGGTTACGTCGCCCGCCGCATAGAGCCCCGGGATCGACGTCGCCGTTGTGCCCGGCACGACCTGGATATACCCCTCGTCGTCCATCGGCACCTTACCCCGGAAGATCTCGGTCGACGGCGTATGGCCTATGGCGACGAAAATGCCATCGACGTCGAGCGTCGACTCCTCATTGGTCTTGAGGTTCTTGAGCCGCGCGCCCGTCACACCAAGCGGGGCGTCGGTGCCGAGCACCTCTTCGAGCACCGTGTCCCAGATCACCTCGATCTTCGGGTTTTTGAACAACCGGTCCTGCATGATCTTCTCGGCGCGGAGATCGTCGCGGCGGTGGATCAGCGTCACTTTCTCGGCGTGGTTCGTCAGATAGATCGCTTCCTCGACGGCCGTGTTGCCGCCGCCGATCACGATGACCCGCTTGCCGCGATAGAAGAACCCGTCGCAGGTCGCGCAGGCCGACACGCCGAAACCCTTGAATTTCTCTTCCGTGTCGAGCCCCAGCCAGCGCGCCTGGGCACCGGTCGCGATCACGACGGCGTCCGCGGTGTAGATGGTGCCGCTGTCGCCGGTGGCCCGCATCGGGCGGCTTTCCAAATCGACGTCGACGATCAGGTCCGAATGCATGACCGTGCCCACATGCTCGGCCTGGGCGCGCATCTGCTCCATCAGCCAGGGGCCCTGGATCACCTCGGCAAAGCCCGGATAGTTTTCGACGTCCGTCGTGATCGTCATCTGGCCGCCGGGCTGCATTCCCGCCACCAGGTGCGGCGCAAGGCTGGCCCGCGCCGCATAGATGGCCGCCGTGTAGCCCGCGGGGCCGGAGCCGATGATCAGAAGCTTCGTGTGGTGGTGTTCAGCCATGACGTGATATCCGGAAAAAGTCGCAGAGCGCCGGTCAGGCGGGCGCACCGTCGCATGCTCCATACATAGAAGCGGGACGGGGCCGAGGCAATACGAAGCCAACAGGTGTCCACGCAGCCCATTGGAATCGTGGAAATGTCCGGGATCGCCGGTCCGGACTCGCGGTGTGTGCAGCCGCAAGGCCGCATCGTGCAGGGCGGGCGATTCGACTGCGCTCGCCGTTCCGTGTTCAGTCCGGGACGTGCTTTCCGGGCGTTCCTCCGCCCGCCGCGAGGGTCGACAACCCAAATTCCAGCGGGCGCGGCTCCATCCAGATTGCCAGGACGGTACTTGCCTTGCCGGACGCTGCGCGCAATCTACTCACGATCCCGGGGCATTCCGCCCCGGCGTTTTTTCCAGCCAGATCGAGGCCCCATGACCGCCACCCCCAAACCCGCTCCGAAAACCCTGCTTGCGCTCGCCGGCGCCGACATGACGCCGGGCGCGCTGTCGAAGTCCGCGCTGGTCCTGATCGATTGCCAGAATGAGTATGTCGATGGGGTGCTGGCGCTTCCCGGGGTGGATCCCGCGCTTGAGGAAGCCGCGAAAGTGCTGCAGCGGGCTCGAAAGGCCGGGACACCGGTCGTCCATATCCAGCACCAGGGCAAGCCCGGCGCGCCGTTCGATGTCGAGGGCCGCGCGGGCCAGTTGGCCGATCCGGTCGCGGCGATTGACGGTGAGCCGGTGGTCGGCAAAACGCTTCCCAATGCATTCGCCCACACCAACCTTCACGATCTGCTGACCGAAACCGGGCGCAAGGAACTGATCCTGGTGGGCTTCATGACCCATATGTGCGTCAGCTCAACCGCGCGGGCGGCGCTCGATCTCGGCTATCGCACCACGGTCGTCTCGAATGCGGCGGCGACCCGGGACCTGCCGACCCCCGAAGGTGGTGTGATCGATGCGGCGAGCCTGCACACGGCGGCGCTTGCGGCGCTGTCGGACCGGTTCGCGGTCATCGCGCCGGATGCTGCCAGTCTCCCGGAATAGGGCTCGCAACAGCTGTCCCCTCACACTAGAGCCATGTTAATGCGGCGACACCTTCTTTGGTGATCTCTTGGTCTCATCGCAACGAGGCCAAAACCAAAAAAGGGAGATTTCCATGAAACGGCTGATTTTTGCAACGGTGCTGCTGTGTATACCCGCGTTCGGACATGCGCAGAACGTCGGCGAGGGTGAC
>JAJFFI010000132.1 GCA_021776755.1 Alphaproteobacteria bacterium
CGCTGTCGCAGATGGCCCGGAAGCAGCATGCCGGGACCAGCCCACCACTCAGCCAGGCGACCCTCGACAAAATGAAAGAAGGTCGCTGGGAGGGCGCGGCCACCGGCGGAAGCCTGCGGTTTTACCCGAACTGCGGCCAAGGACATGATCCCCAGGGGCTGTCGGCCATCCTGAAGGGATATTCCTGCTAACCATCTCCGCCACGAGACCCAGGGCGGGGCGGCGGCGTTCGCTACCTGGCTGCATGCCAGATGGCCGGCGCCGTCCCGCTCCTGTGCGATGTGCGGGGCGTCGTGAAGGCCCTCAGTAAAACAGCGTCTTCTCGTCCATGCCGTCGTAGATCGAGGCGACATACTCGCCATAGCCGCCCCATTTCTGGGTCGGCACGTTGGGCCACAGCATCGAGGGTCCATCGCTGAGCAGCCGTTCGGTCGCCTGGCTCCACCGCGGATGCGGCACTTCCGGATTGATGTTCGCCCAAAACCCGTACTCGCGCGGCCCGAGGTCCATCCAGAAAGTCTTCGGCATCTTGTCGGTGAACGTGAAGCGGACGATCGACTTGACCTGTTTGAAGCCATACTTCCAGGGCGTGATCAACCGGATCGGCGCGCCGTTCTGGGGCAGCGCCGGCTTGCCGTAGGCGCCGGTGACCAGCAGCGTCAGTTCGTTGGTCGCCTCCGCCATCGTCAGACCCTCGGTGTAGGGCCAGGGATAGCCGAAACCGAGCCGCTGGGCGGGCGCGGCGTCCGGGTCCATGAAGGTCTGCATCTGGACGTACTTGGCCGAGCCCAGCGGCTTTGCCATCTCGACCAGCTTGGCCATCGGGATGCCGCTCCAGGGCACGGTCATCGCCCAGGCCTCGACACAGCGGAACCGGTAGACGCGCTCCTCGAGCGGCAGCGTGCGCACCAGCTTGTCGATGTCGATGGTCGTTTCCTTCTCGACCATGCCGTCGATTTTGATCTCCCACGGGCGGAGCGGCAGTTTCTGCGCGGCCTCGTGGATCGATTTCTGGGATCCGAATTCATAGAAATTGTTGTAGGTGGTCGCGAGGTTCTCCGGCGTGAGTTCGCGCTCGACGCGGTAACGGAGATTGCGCGTCACCGGGTAGAGATCGGCGGTCGGGTCCTCGAACCCGCCGGCCAGACTCTTGGGGCTGACCTCGGCCGCGTTTGCCTTGCTTGCGGGGCCTTCCTCGCCACAGGCCGCGAGCAATCCGCCCGCCGCCAGCATCGTCGGTCCTGCCACCAGCCCCTTCACGAGGCGCCGGCGGTCGGCGAACAGCCGCTCGGATGTCGTGTCGTTCTCGGAAATTTCCCACCCGCGCGGAATCTTGATCAGCATGCGGTACTCCCTGACGTGCGTGCGGCAAATGCCGCGGTTCTGTCTCGCAACAGACATAGCGGCGCATACCGCACTATTCCAATCACCTTCTGGTGAGGAAATCGTCAGCTACATTGAGGTGGAGGGTTGGGAGAGCCGCTTCATGGGCGCGTCCGAAATCGGGAAATGCAGGATCGCCGCGGCCACACCCAGCACAATGGTGACGATCCAGACCTGGGTGTAGGACCCAGTCGCGTCAAAGGCATAGCCGCCGTACCAGACCCCGATGGCCGATCCAAGCTGGTGGGCGAAAAAGACGATGCCAAAGAGCGTCGTCATGTAGCGCGCGCCGAAAATCTCGGCGATCAGCCCGCTGGTCAACGGCACGGTCCCGAGCCACAGGAGCCCCATCAGGCTGCCGAAAATCAGCGCGGACGGGATCGACGGCGGCAGCAGGATGAAGACCGCCACGACCGCCGAGCGAAGGATGTAGAGCCAGGACAGCGCGTATTTCTTGCGGTAGTGATCGCCGACCCAGCCGCAGGCGAATGAGCCGATGATGTTGAAGAACCCAATCAGCACCAGCGACATCGCGCCCACCCAGGCCGGCAGGCCGGTGTCCGCGAGATAGGCCGGCAGGTGGTTCATGATGAAGGTCACCTGGAAGCCGCAGACGAAAAACCCGGCTGTCAGCAGCCAGAAGCCGGAGTGCCCGCTTGCCTCGCCGATGGCCGCCCCTAGGGTCTGTTGCGGGCCGGTGCCGACCTCGCCCTTGAACCGTCCGGCATAGGCGAAGGCCAGCGGCACGGCGACGGCGACAATGGCTGCCAGCACCAGCAGGGAGGCCGACCAGCCGTAGGTTTCGATGGTCCAGTAATTGAACCAGAGCAGCAGGAACTGCCCGGCCGAGCCGCCGGCGGCTGCGATCCCGAGCGCCATGCCGCGGCATTTCTCCGGCGCGATTCGCCCGACGGCGCCGAGGACGACGGCGAAGGTCACGCCCGAGAGCGCGAGGCCGACGAGGAACCCGGCGCCGGCGTTGAACATGAGCGGCGTCTGGGAAAGCCCCATCACGACGAGGCCCGCGACATAAAGCAGCCCGCCCACCAGCACGACGCGGGCGGGACCGTATCGGTCGGCAACAGCACCGGCGAAGGGCTGCGCCACGCCCCAGATCAGGTTCTGTATCGCAATCGCGATTGAAAACGCCTCGCGCCCCCAGCCGAGGTCTCCGGTCATCGGTTCGAGATAGAGGCCGAAACTCTGACGGGTCCCCATCGAGAGGAACATCACGAGGAAGCCGGCCGCGATGATGATCGTGACGTCGCGTCCCGCCGTATCACGCGCTTCGCCCGTGACCGGATGGGCCGACGGATCGGCGACGGGACGCGGGCGCATGCTCATCGGGGCGGAAGCTTTCTCCTCATGCGGGTTTCGGCGCGCTCAGCCGTGCTACCGGCTTGTCACCGATGGGCCAGTGCAGGATCGCCGCGACGACGCCGAGCACGATGCCTGCGATCCAGATCTGATCGTAGGAGCCGGTCGCGTCGAAGACATAGCCACCGTACCAGACGCCGGTGAAGGACCCCAGTTGATGGCTGAAGAAGACGATGCCGAAAAGCGTCGCCATGTAGCGCGGGCCGAAAATCTGCGCGATCAACCCCGTGGTCAGGGGAACCGTGCCGAGCCACAAGGCGCCCGCGGCGGCGCCGAACAACAGCACGCTGGTCATCGAGACCGGCGTGAAGAAGAACAGCGCAAAGGCCACGCCGCGCAACAGGTAGAACCAGCTGAGCACGTATTTTTTCGGAAACTTGTCGCCCAGCGCGCCCGCCCCGTAGGTGCCGAGGATGTTGAAAAATCCGACCAGCGACAGCGCCACGGCCCCCAGCCAGGGCGGCAGGCCTTGGTCGACGATGTAGGCCGGAAGGTGCGCCGCGATAAACGCGACATGACAGCCGCAGACGTAGAACCCGATGGTCAGCAGCCAGAAACCCTGGTGCCGCAAAGCCTCCTTGACCGCCTGGCCGATGGTCTGGGTTTCCATCGAGGCGTCGGGCAGGCCGCCGGTGAACCGGTCGGTGAAGGCATAGGCCATCGGCACCATCAGCGCCGCCATGCCGGCAAGCGCGATCAGTGCGCCGCTCCAGCCAAACGAGCCGATGAACAGGTCGGTTGCCGGGATCATCAGGAACTGGCCCGCCGACCCGCCGGCCGCCGCGATGCCGAGCGCCTTGCCGCGCTGGTGCTCGGGCACCATGCGCCCGACCGCGCCGAGGACGACCGCAAACGTCGTGCCGGAGAGTGCGGCACCGATCAGCAGGCCGGCGCCCGCCGTGTAGCTGTAGAGCCCCGCCGGCATCGCCATGAGCAGCAGGCCCGCCACATAGAGCACGCCCGCGACCAGCACGACCCGTGTCGGACCGTAGCGGTCGGCGACCGCGCCCGTGAACGGCTGGAAGGCGCCCCAGAGCAGGTTCTGCAGCGCAAAGGCGAAGCTGAAATCCGCCCGGCCCCAGCCCATCTCCGAGGTGATCGGGATCTGGAACAGGCCATAGCCCTGCCGCACGCCCATCGAGAGAAACATGATCGTGAAGGAGGCAAGCAGGATGAACCTGATCTCCTTGCTGAAGCCCTGGGGCCGGCCGGGATCGGCCGTCCTTGGCATGGCGTCGGTCATGTCGTTCAGGTCCTCTCGCCCTTGAGCTTTTCGCGGAGTGTCTTCACCGCCGCCTTCGCCCCGGACAGGTGCGGGTTGTACTGGAGCGCCTTGTCATAGGCGCGAAGGGCCGCCTTGTCGTCGCCGATCTCGCGGTAGATCATGCCGAGCCCGGCGAGCGCGCCGAAATGACGCGGCTCGAGCCGCAGCGTCTGCCGGATATCGGCAACCGAGGCGTCGAAATTGCCGACCAGAAAATACGCTGTCGCGCGCTTGTTCCAGGCCTCGGAAAACTCCGGCGCGCGCTCGATTGATTCATCGAAATTGGCGATCGCCGCGGCGTAGCTTTCCTGGCTCATCAGCACCACGCCCCGGAGGAAATACCGCTGCGCCTCGCGGTGCTTGATTTCCGCCCAGATGTTCCAGATCAGGCGCGTGATGCGCAGCGCATCCCGCGAATCCTTGGTGTTCCTGAGTTGCACGAAAAGGGCTTCGAGGCGGAAATCGTTCTGGTCCGCGTGCACCGGGCGCACCGGTGCCGTGGCCAGCAGGACCACGGCGACCAGACCGGCAAGGAACGCGCGAAAAACCATGGCCGTGAGTATGGGTTCGCGTCCCGGCAAAGGCAATCTGCGGAAATGTTCCGGGACAAAAGCCTCAGCCGAGCGCCGCGGGTTTCGGGCCGCCGGTCGCCCAGTCGAGCAGTTCGACCGTGTGGACCACGGGCACGTCGATGCCGCCGGCGATCTGGGTGATGCAGCCGATGTTGCCGGCCGCGATGATGTCGGGGTTTGTGCGCGCGATGTTGGCGACCTTGCGATCGCGGAGCCGACCCGCAAGTTCGGGCTGCAGCATGTTGTAGGTGCCGGCCGACCCGCAGCAGAGATGACCTTCGGGCACCGGCACGACGGTAAAGCCCGCATCCGCCAGCAGCGTCATCGGCAGCGTGGTGATCTGCTGGCCGTGCTGCATGGAACACGCCGAGTGATAGGTCACGCGGAGGGTTTCCGGCGGCGCGCCCGCGATGCCGAGATCGGCGGCAAGCTCGGTGATGTCGCGGGCCAGCGCCGAGACCCTGGCCGCTTTCTCCGCCCAGTCGGGATCGTCGCGCAGCATGAACCCGTAATCCTTGACCGTGGTGCCGCAGCCCGAGGCGTTGATGACGATGGCATCGAGCCCGCCCGTCTCGATCTCCCGGGTCCAGGCGGCGACGTTGGCGACGGCTTGGGCGTGGGACTCGTCGGCGCGGCCCATGTGATGCACCAGAGAGCCGCAGCAGCCCGCGCCACTTGCCACCACGACCTCGCAGCCGTGGCGGGTCAGGAGCCGCACGGTCGCTTCGTTGATCGAGGGCTCGAGCACGGTCTGCGCGCAGCCCGACAGCAGCGCCACGCGCTTCTTCCGCGTGCCTTCGGGCGCGAAGGTCTGCGGCCGGTCCACCGGCGACGGCGGCTTCAGCCGGCCCGGCGCCAGCATCAGCATCGCCCGGAGCCGTCCGCCGGTCAGAAACGCGAAGGGCTTGGCAAGCCACGCCCCCAGCATCGCCACCCGGAACCGCCCCGGATGCGGCACCATCCAGACCAGCAGCGACCGCAATACCCGGTCCATAAACGGCCGCTCGTAGGTCTCCTCGATATGCGCGCGGGCATGGTCGACCAGATGCATGTAGTGCACGCCCGAGGGACAGGTCGTCATGCAGGACAGGCACGAGAGACAGCGGTCGATGTGCGTGACCACTTTCTCGGAGGCCGGCCGGTCGTTCTCCAGCATGTCCTTGATCAGATAGATGCGCCCCCGCGGGCTGTCGAGCTCGTCGCCGAGCAGCGCATAGGTCGGGCAGGTCGCGGTGCAGAACCCGCAGTGCACGCATTTCCGCAGGATCTTCTCGGACTCGGCGACGCCGGGGTCCTGGAGCTGTTCGGGGGTGAAGGTGGTTTGCATTCAGGCGACCCAGGGCTTCTTCCCCTCTCCCACATTCGGGGAGAGGGGCTCTATCGAAAGCTGTTCCGGAGTGAAGGTAGTTTGCATGCCTCACACCCCCGCGTACATGCGGCCGGGGTTGAGCACGCCCTTGGGGTCGAAGCTCTCCTTGATGCGGCGCGAGAGTGCCGCGACGCCGGCCTGCTGCGGCTGGAACACCGGGACCGCATTACGCACGGTGGCGGGCGCGCGGACGAGGGTCGCGTGGCCGTCGGCCTCGCCCGCGCCGCCTTCGATGCCGCCAGGAATGGCATCCCGGACATGCTCGGCCCAGGCGCCGTCGTTTTCCGGGAGCCGCATCCAGATGAGGCCGCCGCTCCAGTCATAGAACCATTCGGCATCGCCTCCGGTCGCGGCCGCGATGCGGGACGCGACCTCGGGGCCAGTCGTGGGCGGCACCGAGATTTTCCACACCACGCCGTCCTGGCCGGCGAACGGCATGACGTCGCGCACTTCCTGCCAGAACGCGCCGGAATTTTTGCTGTGGAGTTCCTCGAGCGGGGCGCGGTCCTGAAACAGCTTCCGGATCTCGCCCGCGCGGTGCTCGGTCGAAGGCCCCGGCCCCTCGAGCCGGATCGCGGTGACCGACGCCCCGGCATCCCGCACATAGGCGACGCCCGAGCGCGCCGCGATGCCGGCCGGCAGATGCGCCACCGACGCCACCTCGTGCGGGCTTTGCATTGCGTCGGTAAGTGCGGCGACGCCGGTTGCATCGTCGAGGCCGAGCAGCAGGATCGTCCAGGTCTTCTCCGGCGCGGGCAGCACCTTGAGCGTCACGTCGGTCAGCACGCCGAGCGTGCCCCAGGACCCGGTCATCAGTTTGGACAGATCGTAGCCGGTGACGTTCTTGACCACCTGGCCGCCGGATTTGACGACTTCACCCCGCCCGGTGACGGCGGTAAACCCCAGCACATGATCCCGTGCTGCCCCGGTCTTGATGCGCCGCGGGCCCGAGAGGTTGCACGCCACCACCCCGCCAATGGTCTGCCCGCCCGCAGCACCGCCGAGCAGCGGGGCCGGGTCCATCGGTTCGAACGCGAAGGCCTGGTTGTGTTCGGCGAGCAGCGGCTCGATCTCGGCCATCGGCGTGCCGGGACGCAGGCGCAGGATCAGTTCGTCGGGCTCGTAGCTGGTGACGCCCGAGAGCGCCGACATGTCGAGCACCAGCCCGGTCTGGATCGGCCGGCCCATGGCGCGCTTGGTGCCGCCCGCGACGATCTCGACGGGGGCGGACGCCTCGGCCGCCTGCGCCACGGCGTCGCGGGTCTCGGCCTCGTCTTTCGGCGTGAAGGTGTCGGTCATGGAACGGCCGGCTGTCGCATCGTTCCGTTTTAGCCGAACGCCGGCGGTGCGGCAAAAAAACTCACGCTGAGGCGCGCGGCTCAGGAGTCTTCGCGCCTGGCGCGAAGCCGGGCCAGGGCCGGGTTCCGCCACACGACCACCAGCCAGAAGGCGAGGCCCGCGAGCGCACCCTGCACACCATGCACGAACAGGGTCAGGGCCGTGAGAACCCCGCCAAGGCTCTCGCCCGTCATGAGCCCGACGCCACTGAGGATCAGCCCGATGATCACGAACGCGCCGACATACCAGCGAAGACCGAGGCGGCCCTTTCGCACCAGCACCAGATGCACGGGAAGCCCCAGCAGCACGGCCGCCCACCACCAGTAGCCGGCGACCGCGGCAAGCGCCGAGAGATAGAGCGGAGCCGAGACAGTGTCCGGGACGACCGGAATCAGCACGAGCGGCAGCAACAGCCCGGCCGTCGTCGCGAGCGGTGCGGCAAGGAACCCCGCGAAATGACGCACCATGTTCAAGACCGGACCGCCGCCGCCCGGGACTTTTTCCTGTTCTTCGGTCATGGGACGACTCCCTGCGCTTTAACTGCCGGCGCCACGACATCGGAGGCCTTGTTTGGGAAAGCAGGTCCGGTGTGCGAGGCGGACAAAGGTTTTAGCGAAGCGGGACGGCTCAGGCGATGATCTTGTAGTCCTCGTCGGCGGCGATCTTGCGCAGGCTCGCCTGGCAGAGATCGATCGTCCGGTCGCCGAAGAACCGGATGCAGATGTCGAAATAGCGGAAATAGTGCTCGACGGCCTCCTCGCCGTTGAGCCGGACCGCTTCCTTGCGGTTCTCGCGGAGATTCGCGTCCCAGGCTTCGAGCGTTTTCCTGTAGTCGAGCCCGATGGTGCGGAGTTCCTCGATCTCGTAGATGTTGGCGACCGACAACGCGATGTCGTTGAGGGACGGCAGCGCCGAGCCCGGGAACACCTTGGTCATGATGTAGAAAATGTCGCGGAGCGAGTCGCTGCCCCGGTCGTAGTGGCGGCTGTTGACGATGGTCTGCAGCCCGAGCCGCGCGCCATCCGTCGAAAGCCGGGCACAGGTCTCGAAGAAGGCACGGTATTGCTCGATGTGCTCACATTTCGTTCGTTGGCGTATCGTGGCGAAATGCTCGAAGGCGCCGATGGAGATGATGCTGTCGAAGGGGACGAAGTCTTTGGACGCATCGGGCGCGTAGTCCTGCCAGGCGCAGACCTCGACCGCGAGATCGTCCCGGCCGTTCTCCCTGGACTCGGCGCGGATGTGATCGGCCTGGGCGTCGGACAGCGTGAGGCCCACGCCGGACGCCGCACCTGCTTCGTCGATACAGTACCGCAGCGTGCCGCCCCAGCCACAGCCCACGTCGAGCACCCGGTGCCCGGGCCCGACGCCCGCGAACCGCGCGAGGCGGGCGAGCTTCGCGGTCTGGGCTTCCTCGAGTGTCGCGGCCCCCTCCTCCCACACGGCACAGGACTAGATCCGGTGCGCCCGGTCGAGGAACAGCGCGTAGAAGTCGTTTCCCACGTCATAGTGGAACTGGATTTCAGTCTTGTCCGCCATCACCGGCCCCTTGGTTCAAGCAATTCCTGTCTGGTTTACAAAAGTGCGTTGGGACACGCTAGCATCCCCCTCCCCGCCTTTCCAACGGCGGGCCGCAATCCGTCTTCGGGGGCACGATGCCTCAAACCCGAAGGCCGCGAAAACACCGATGTTAAGGCCGCAACAGAGATTGCTTTTCAGGGAGCGCCGGAGACACGGCATGGCGGGTTCTAAAACGAAAACCGTGCCCTCTCCGGGAAGCCTGGGGTGCCCGAAATAGAAAGACGCCGCGCCCCCGAAGCAGAACACCGAAATTGGGACCCCTAAACGAAAACCGCGCCCTCTCCAGGAACCCTGGGGGGCGCGGTCGCGCGGTTCGGCTTTGCGCCGGGAAACAGCCTGTTCGGCTAGCCCTGGCGTGCCTTGAACCGCGGATTGGTCTTGTTGATGACGTAAACCCGGCCCTTGCGGCGGACGATGCGGCAATTCTTGTGGCGCTTCTTGGCCGACTTCAGCGAGTTGAGAACCTTCATCTTAAAATCCCCGGGACGCCGGTCCCGTCATGCGCGCCCCTTGCGAGGGCAGCGCTGTGTTCAATATGCCTAAGCGAGCGCCGTAAATAGGGATGCAGTGCACAATTGTCAACCTTCTCCGGCGTCCTTGGACCCATCCTTCCGGGCCGCTTTCACCGATGCGGCCTGCAATTTCGCGATCCGGAGCGCGTCCGCCAGAACCGCAGCCCCGAACCGCTCCTCGATCATCCGGTGCCAGCGCCGGGCATCGATGACGAAGTCCGCATGCGAGCAGGTGCCCGCTGCCTCGGTGTGCGGGTTTCCGGTGGTCTCGCCCACCACCACCTGCGCCTCCTCCATAACGAGGAAATAGGTCGTACGGCCTTCCTTCGTTTCCCACTGACTGAGAATCACGGATTTTTGCCCTTCGCAAACCCGGAAACCACCACGGCAGTCCAGAAATCGCTGCCGATGTTACCATCCGCCGCCGCCGTTCTGGATGATAACGACCGCGTCCTGGATCACGAAGAACATCGCCATCACCGCGATAATTCCAACAATCGACCAGGCCCGCCAACGGCATGTGAGGATAGCCAGAGCAGCCCGCGCGAAGGAGCGAACATCTCGCTCACCGCAGCAGAAACATCCAGATGAATACGCTCAGGCAGAAGCCGATCAGCAGCACGCAGGCAATCCAGGGAAAGCGGTTTTCGTTGCGGATTGCCCGTTTCTCGTGCTTTGAGAGTCGCGGATCGGCCATTGTTTTCATGGCGCGCTTCTGGATTTCGAAATCGGCGTCGTGTCCATGTCCGTGTTCCATCTCCCTTATATGGTGCGCCGGGACCGGAAATTCCCGCAAAACCGGCGTGTCGGCACCCGATTTCCGTGGCAGATCGCTTGACAGACCTATGTTCCGCGCCTAACTCACACGGATACAGGACGAAAAGCGTCCGAATTGAGAATCGTTCGCAATTGCAGGGCGTTAAGGGAAACTGGTCAGCATGATCCGGCTCACGAAATTCGCCGACTACGGCATGCTCCTGATGGGGCAGATCGCGGCGCGCCAGGACCAGGCGCTGAGTGCGCATGCGCTCGCGGACGCCACCGGCGTGCCCGCCCCGACGGTCTCGAAACTGCTCGGCAAACTCGCCCGCGGCGGCCTGCTGACGTCGCACCGGGGAGCCCAGGGCGGCTTCACGCTGGCGCGTTCGGCCCACGACATCTCGGTCGCCGACGTCGTGCAGGCGGTCGAAGGCCCGATCGCGCTCACCCAGTGTATCGAGCACGGGCTTGGCGCCTGTGGCTATGAAACCCGGTGCCCGTCGCGCATGGGCTGGTCGCGGGTCAATGCCGCGATCCGCGGCGCGCTCGACGGCATCACGCTTGCCGAGATGATTACGCCGATTGCGTTTCGTGAAGACGTCCTGACGGCGACCGCAAAAGAAGAGGCACCCATCACATGACCGCCCCCATGGACACGGCCACCGCCGAAGCCCGCCCCCAAGAGGGCCGGCAAAAGCAGGATGAAGCGGTCGAAAACGCCATCCGCGAGAAGTACAAGTACGGCTTCTACACGGACATCGAGACCGACCGGGTCCCGAAGGGCCTGAACGAGGAGACCGTGGCACTCATCTCGGGCAAGAAGGAAGAGCCCGAGTGGATGCTCGACTGGCGCCTGAAAGCCTACCGCAACTGGCTTGAGATGGACGAGGAAGACGCCCGCTGGGCCAAGGTCTCGTTCCCGCCGATCGATTACCAGGATGCCTACTACTACGCGGCCCCGAAAAAGAAAGAAGGCCCGTCGTCGCTGGACGAGGTCGATCCGGACCTCCTCGACACCTACGAGAAGCTCGGCATCCCGCTGCGCGAGCAGGAAGTGCTGGCCGGCGTGAAGAACGTCGCCGTGGATGCGGTGTTCGACAGCGTCTCGGTCGCGACCACCTTCAAGAAAGAGCTCAACAAGGCGGGCGTCATCTTCTGCCCGATCTCGGAAGCCATCCGCGACCATCCGGAACTGGTGAAGAAGTATCTCGGCTCGGTGGTGCCCCCGGGCGACAATTTCTTCGCGGCGCTGAACTCGGCGGTCTTTACCGATGGCTCGTTCGTCTACATCCCGGAGGGCGTGCGCTGCCCGATGGAGCTCTCGACCTATTTCCGCATCAACGCGGCCGAAACCGGCCAGTTCGAGCGCACCCTGATCATCGCCGACAAGGGCAGCTATGTGAGCTACCTCGAAGGCTGCACGGCGCCGATGCGCGACGAGAACCAGCTGCATGCGGCGGTGGTGGAGCTGATCGCGCTGGACGACGCCGAGATCAAGTACTCGACGGTGCAGAACTGGTATCCGGGCGACGAGAACGGCGTCGGCGGCATCTACAATTTTGTCACCAAGCGCGGCGCGTGCCGCGGCGTGAACTCGAAGATCTCCTGGACCCAGGTCGAGACCGGCTCGGCGATCACCTGGAAGTATCCCTCCTGCATCCTGCAGGGCGACAACTCGGTGGGCGAGTTCTACTCGGTCGCGATCACCAACAACATGCAGCAGGCCGACACCGGCACGAAGATGATCCACATCGGCAAGAACACCCGCTCGACGATCATCTCGAAGGGCATTTCGGCGGGCCGCGCGGACCAGACCTACCGCGGGCTCGTCAACATCCTGCCCAAGGCCGACGGCGCCCGGAACTACACCCAGTGCGACAGCCTGCTGATCGGCGACGAGTGCGGCGCCCACACCGTGCCCTACATCCAGAGCCGCAACCGGACGGCGGCCGTCGAGCACGAGGCGACGACTTCGAAGATCAGCGACGATCAGTTGTTCTATTGCATGCAGCGCGGCCTCGACGCCGAGGCGGCGGTCTCGCTGATCGTGAATGGTTTCTGTCGTGAGGTGATGAAGGAACTGCCGATGGAATTCGCCGTCGAAGCGCAGAAGCTCGTCGGCATCTCGCTCGAGGGCAGCGTGGGGTAGCCGCCGATCGTCATTTCGACCAGCGGGAGAAATCTCGCATCAACCGCCGACAGTGTCGGCAGACCAAACAAGATTTCTCCGCTCCGCGTCGAAATGACGGGATGGGGTTGGAGCCAGGACAAGAAGAATGCTCGAAATCAAGAACCTGCACGCCTCCGTCGGCGGTACCGAAATCATCAAGGGCCTCGATCTCTCGATCGGCGCGGGCGAAGTGCATGCCATCATGGGGCCGAACGGCTCGGGCAAGAGCACCCTCTCCTATGTGCTGACCGGCCGCGAGGGCTATGAGGTCACCGAGGGCTCGGTCACCTTCCAGGGCAAGGACCTGCTGGCGATGGGCATCGAGGAGCGCGCCCGCGAGGGCATCTTCCTTGCCTTCCAGTATCCGGTCGAAATTCCCGGCGTGAACAGCGCGACCTTCCTGAAGGAAGCGGTCAACGCGGTCCGCAAGCACCGGGGCGAGGACCCGCTCGATGCCATGACCTTCCTCAAGCTAATCCGCGAAAAGCGCGAAATGCTTGGCGTGCAGGAAGACAAACTGAAGCGCGCGGTCAACGTCGGCTTCTCGGGCGGCGAGAAGAAGCGCTTCGAGATCCTGCAAATGGCGATGCTCAAGCCGGTTTTCGCGGTGCTCGACGAGACCGACAGCGGCCTCGACATCGACGCGCTCCGGGTGGTCGCCGACGGCATCAACAATCTCCGCGACCCCAAGCGCGGCATGCTCGTCATCACGCACTACCAGCGCCTGCTCGACTACATCGAGCCCGACAAGGTTCACGTGCTGCAGGACGGCAAGATCACCCGTTCCGGCGGCAAGGAACTTGCCCTCGAGCTCGAGGACAAGGGCTACGGCGAAGCGGCGGCCTGACGATGACAGCCAAACGGCATATCGCCTTTCCCTACGCGGAAGGCTTCGAGGCGGCGGCGGAAGCGTTGCCGGGCGCCAAGTGGCTCACGACGCGCCGGCTCGACGCGATCGAGAAACTGCGCGCGACCGGCCTGCCGACGCCGCGCATCGAGGACTGGAAATACACCAACC
>JAJFFI010000133.1 GCA_021776755.1 Alphaproteobacteria bacterium
CGCCCTGCGAGGCTTTCACCGGCCGATAGATGTCGAGTTGCTGGCGCGGGTTCGCCCCGTACGCCTGATCGCGGGTGATCTCAAGATGACCCGTCGGGACCATAAGATTGACCGCGTCCTGTGCCTTGCAACCGGCCAGCAGAAATACTGCCGCCAGGAACGGTGCCGCGGTTTGACCGAGCCGCCTCATGGCGATACCTTGCCCGCGTCATGACGGATTCGACCTTCAACAGTTGCGCCCTCAACGGTCGCATCGCGCGAATTAGCAACCCGGCAGCTTTCCAGTTGCCGGGCCGTGCCGATTCCCGATTTGAAACTGTTTCGAAGGTGTCCAGTCATGTCTTCTCCCGTTCGTGCCGCGCCGGCTGATCCGGCGCAAACATCCCCCCTGGCGCCGGGTTACGATCCCCGACCCGAGGCGTCCGTGACGTGCTTTTCAGTACATGGGACGGCAGATCCCGGGCTGATGCCCCGGGTTCTCGAGCTTTTCGCAAAACGCAATCTCGTCCCATACCGCTGGCATAGCTACGTGTCAGCAGAGGGGGCGGATGCGGCGTTGGTAATGGATTTTCAGGTCGCCGGTCTCACCGCACCGGCGGTTGCCCATATCGCCGCCTGCATGCGCGGTTTCTGGGGTGTGTCGTCGGTTCTCACGTGGGAGAGGCGCGGGGCAGGCGAAACCTGATTCGCGGCCCTGATCCGAGACCGTCGCGATCCGGCTACTGAGGTTTGTTGGGTTCGTCTTTCGCGGCCGGCCGCGCTGCTCCGCAGACGGGGCAGTTGTTCTGCCCGGCATCGATTTTCGCTTCGCATTGCCGGCAAACGATTTCGGGCTTGGCGTGTGGGCCCTCTGCGTGTTCCTGCATGTCTGGTCTCCTTCTTCGGTTCAATCCGCAAGCCTCATGGGCCGAAGCGGAATGTCAGTTTCGCGGCCCGGCGATCAGCCAGATGATGAACCCGAGTAAAGGCAGCAGCAGGATCAGGAGCACCCAGATCAGCTTCTTCATGTTGGAGGCGCTGCTGCCGAAGACATTGATAAGCGCCCAGATATCGAGCACCAGAATAATCAGGCCGAACACACCTCCGACTTCAAAGCTCATGATGAATCCTTTGGCATCTTGGGGTTTCGTGAGTCGGAAAACGAAAGACCGCGGAGCCGAAAGCCGGAGTTTGACGCTTCAGGCGCTTTTCTCGCCGGGGACATTTGCCGGAGTGTCGGCGGCTTCGCAATCGGCTATCATTTCCTCGATCAGGCCCACCGCGCGTGTGTGCATCATTCGATAGGAATCGTTGGGTGCGTCCTTGTGATAGGAAATTGCATCCCCCAGCGACTCGATCACATGCTCGCGGTCGACGGCCCCGGATTCGAGCAACGCAAGAAGAAGCGCCTGGGCTGCGGACAGTGCTGCGTATGCACGCGCCTGCCCCTCGACCGTCGGGACTTCTCGCTGCCGATTCACTGCAGGTGAATCAGACGAGTTTCCATTCGCCGATTTGCTGTTTGATGTCATGCTCGAAAATTACCACCGAATACTGGTCTGTACTTTTACCTGGATTAACACTGGAATAATTGATTGCTGGAAGTTTTCAAGAATAATCCAGCCTGCTGGTCGCTTGCTATTGTTTGGCCGAAGGCCGACAGTCCGACTTTGGATTGTGCGTGGCCAGGATAGAGGCGAAACGAGCCCAGTGTGGGCGGCATGATACAGGTCGAGAGTGAGAAGGATGGCAGAAGACGACAGGGCGCCGCATGACGGCAGCCAGGCTCACGGGCCGCTTTTACGCAAGCTTTCCAGAATTATTGAACTCTCCAATGCCGAGACCTCCTGTCTGCAGGCGCTGCACTCGAACACAGTGACGTTCGAGCCCGGCCAGGACATCCTGGAGGAGGGCCGGAAGATCGAACAGGCTTACATCCAGATTGACGGTTGGGCCTATCGCTACAAGACCCTGCTCGATGGCCGGCGGCAAATCATGAATTTCGTGCTCCCCGGCGACATGAGCGGCATCTATGGCGGCATTCGTGTGGAGGCCGACGAATCCGTTGCAGCCCATACGCGGGTCAAGTGTCATAGCTTTGATCCGGTTGATTTGATTGAGCTTTTCGGCAATTGCCCAAAGGTCGGGGTGGCGATTTCCTGGCTTGTCGGACGCCAGGACGCGATCATGTCCGAGCAGGTACTTCGGGTGGGAAGGCGCACGGCATATGAACGCACCGGGCACTTGATCCTCGAGTTGCTGAACAGGCTGCGTCATACCGGCGACGCCGAGTCCCGGTCGTTCGAGTTGCCGATCACCCAGGAGCTGCTCGCCGATTGCCTTGGCCTGAGCGTGGTGCACGTCAATCGTACGCTCCGAAAGCTCCGGGAAAACGGGATAGCGCACGTCAAGGAAAACCGGATCCTGATCGACGACCTCGAGCGTCTGATCAACGTCACCGAATTCGACGGCGGCTATCTTGAGCCGCACAAACTGCCCCCGAAAGTCGACCAGGCGCTGAACTGATCGAATTGACGGGCCGTTTGCGGCCGACTGAATTCGCAATTAGCCCGCGACTTAACTCAGGTGAATGTCTCCGCCCGCAGTCGGCATTAGCGTTCCTGCACATCCTGTGGGGATGGCCGTCACGGTCCCTCGCGACCATGCAATCGGGGCCGTGGGGCCCTCCGGACTAGGAGATTCAACATGTTGGGTTGGGCTATTCTGTTTTTCATCGTCGCGATCGTCGCGGCAGTTTTCGGCTTCGGCGGGATCGCTGCCGCGTCGGCCGGGATCGCGAAGATCCTGTTCTTCATCTTCCTCGTGCTTTTCGTGATCAGCATCGTCATGCACGTCGTGCGAGGTCGCGCCTGACGCGACTTCCCTGATGTACCGAACCCCGTGGCCGTATGTGGTTTCCTTTAGGGCAGTTCCCACCCCTTGAGACCTTGTCCTTTTGGAGCCCGTGCGGTCACGGGACCGTTTGAGTGGGCCGGCCCGCGGATATTCGGGCCGCTGCCCCTCAACCGGTTCCTGAATTTACCAGAACCCATGAGGAGTCCATGACCTTCAAGCAGCCTGATTTGCCCTTTGCCGAAAATGCGCTCGAGCCGCACGTGTCCGCGCGGACGCTGCAGTTCCACTACGGCAAGCATCATGCCGGGTACATCAAGAAGCTGAACGGTGGCATCGAGGACACCAAGTATTCCGACATGTCGCTGGAGGAAATTGTGCTCGCGTCGGCCAAGTCGAACGACGACATCGGCATCTTCCGGAATGCCGCGCAGGCGTGGAACCACAGTTTCTACTGGCACTGCATGAAGCCGGACGGTGGCGGTGCTGCCAGTGGCGACATCGCCGGCAAGATCGACGAGGCTTTCGGCAGCTACGACAAGTTTCGCAAGGAGTTCGCCGACGCCGCGAAAGGCGAGTTCGGCAGCGGCTGGGCCTGGCTCAGCAAGGACAAGAGCGGCGCGCTCAAGATTACCAGCGCGGACGAAGCCGACAACCCCGCGACCGACGGTCACATCCCGCTGCTCACGTGCGATGTCTGGGAGCATGCCTACTATCTGGATTACCAGAACCGGCGCCCGGACTACATCGATGCGTTCCTGGACAATCTCGTGAACTGGGATTTCGTCAACACGATGCTGGGCACCAGCGAATTCAAGCTGCCGTTCGATCACTGACACTGCGCCGCCGCTGGGCGTTGAACAGCGGCAGTGCTCACAGGTAGCTGGCTACGGTTGCTCGTCGTCCTGATCGCGTTTCGGCGGCTTCGCCTTCAGGGCAGCCTCAAGATCGCCCATGCGTTCCTCAATCACTTCGAGATCGTTTTCCTGCTCGATCCGCGCCTTGGCGGCCTGCAGGATCATGTCCGCATGGCGCTTGAGTGCGTTCCTCGGCCGGTCCTCGGACGAGAACAGCGATATTCGGATCAGACCGTCGAGCAGGCACAGCAGCACATCGACCTGGCTGCCCGCGTGCTGCCGGATCTCGCCGAAGCATTTGTTCAACAAACTCTCGAAAGTGATCGTTTCGACATGAAGCCGGGTCTTGCCGTCGTCGTCGCGGTATTCCGCCGGCGGCGCCGGCAGCAGCACGATTTCACAAAG
>JAJFFI010000134.1 GCA_021776755.1 Alphaproteobacteria bacterium
GGGCGCAGTCTGTCGCTTGGCATCGCCGACGCGGTAACCGTGCTGGCCCCCTCCGCTGCCGCAGCGGACGTCGCCGCAACCTTGATCGCCAACGCCATCACCGCTGACGATCCGGCCGTCCGCCGCCAACCGGCCGCCGAAATCGACCCGGACAGCGACCTCGGCGATCGCCTCGTCACCGTGGGCGTCGGCCCATTCGCGCCGGACACAATCGCGGCTGCCCTCGAACATGGCCGAAAAGCCGCAGAAACCATGCGAAAGTCCGGCATCATCCATGCCGCCGTGCTGGCGCTCGCGGGGCAGACCGTCATCTCGGCACCGTCCGGCTTCACAGCCACGCAAATCGCCGCTTAACACTGTTCAATTAAACCCGCCAATTAGCCCCGGGAACCGCACACATGTCCCTCATCAAGATTCGCAAAATTTCGACAACAGTTGAAGAGATTCGCCACGACGGCGGGCCGGAGGCGGATCCGCCGCTGCTGATCGGCGGCGTCTGCCTTGCGCTGGAAAACCCCTTCGCCGGCCGCTACGAGGCCGATATCCAGCCGATGATGGAGGCTCTGAAGCCGACCGGGCTTGTCATGGCCCAGCGGCTGATCGACGCCCTGGGCGGCGATCCCGCAAAGATCGAGGCCTATGGCAAGGGCGCCATCGTCGGTGCTGACGGTGAGCTCGAGCACGGCGCGCTCTGGCACGTGCCGGGGGGGTACGGCATGCGCGAGTTGCTGGGCGATGCCAAGGCCATCGTTCCGTCGAGCAAGAAAGTCGGGCCGATGGGCGCGCGGATCGACATTCCGCTGCACCACATCAACGCCGCCTACGTGCGGAGCCACTTCTCGACCCTCGAGCTCGGCATCCCGGACGCGCCCCGCGCCGGCGAGATCGTTTTCTGCCTCGCCATGGCGACCGGCGCGCGCGTGCACGAGCGGATGGGCGGCCTCAAGGCCTCCGAAGTCTCCGCCGGCGATGGGCTGAGGTGACCGGGACATGACCGGACCCATCATCGGCGTCGATGTCGGCGGCACCTTCACCGACCTCATCATGACGGGCGGGGAAGGGCCGGCGCAGATCGCCAAGGTGCCGACCACCGTCGAAAACCAGGCCTTCGGCGTCCTCGCGGCCATCGAGAAGACCGGCACGGCACTTGCCGATGTTGAGACCATCGTCCACGGCACCACTGCCACCACCAACGCGCTGCTCGAGCGCAAACTCGCGAAATGCGGGCTGATCACGACGAAAGGCTTCCGCGATGTGCTGGAGCTTGGCCGCCGCACGCGGCCCAATCCCTACGGCCTGATCGGCAGTTTCGAACCGCTGGTGCCGCGCGAATGGCGGCTCGAGGTCGACGAGCGCATGGACGCCAAGGGCGAAGTGGTTCGCCCGCTCAACGAAGATGACGTGCGCCGCGCGGTCCAATCGCTGCTGGACGAGGGCGTCGAGTCCCTCGTGATCCATTTCCTCCACGCCTACATCAATCCGGCCCATGAGCGCCGCACCGCCGAGATCGCCGCCGAGATGTGGCCCAACGCCTACATCACCCAGGGCCACGCGATCCTCTCGGAGTACCGCGAGTACGAGCGCGGCACGACGGCTTCGGTGAACGCCGCGGTCCAGCCCGTGCTGCACCGCTACATCGAGCGCCTGACCACCGAACTCGCCAGCAAGGGCTACGCGCACGATCTTCTGGTCATGCAGGGCAACGGCGGCACCGTCTCGTCCTCCATCGTCGCCGAGGCCGCAGTCAACACGGTCATGTCGGGGCCCGCTTCGGGCGTCATGGCGGCGGCCTATACGTCGTCGCGTGCCGGACACCCCAATGTGCTCACCTATGACATGGGCGGCACCAGCTGTGATGTTGGCCTCATCCGCGACGGCATTCCGCAGGTCAGCTCCGAGCTCGAGATCGAATACGCCATGCCGATCCACGTCCCGATGGTGGACGTCCACACCATCGGCGCCGGCGGCGGCGCGCGCGCCGTCATCAACGACGCCGGGATGCTGCAAGTCGGCCCCGAGAGCGCAGGCGCCACACCCGGCCCGATCTGTTATGGTCGTGGCGGTACGCGCCCGACGATCACGGACGCGAACCTTGCGCTGGGCCGGCTCAACCCGGAAGCGTTGCTGGCGGTGGACAATCCGGTGACTCTCGACACCGTTCGCGACGCCATCGGCAAACAGATCGGCGAACCCCTCGGCATGGATGCCGATACGGCCGCCGCCGCCATCCTGCAAATCGCGAACAACAAGATGGCCGGCGCCTTGCGGATGGTCTCGCTCGCCCGTGGCCATGACCCACGGGACTTCGCGCTCTTCGCGTTCGGCGGCGCCGGGCCACTGCACGCGGTGGCGCTCGCCCGTGAGCTGGGATTGCCCACCGTCGTCATCCCGCCGCGCCCGGGCATCACCAACGCCATCGGCTGCATTGTCGCCGACGTGCGCCACGACTACGTCAACACCATCAACTCGCCGCTCGGCATCCTCGACATGGCGGTCGTGAAAGATACGCTCGCGGCCCAGGTCGCCGAGGGCAAGGCCACCATCGCGCGCGAGGGCATCGAGATCGATGACCTGCAGGTCATCCACACCGCCGACATGCAGTTCCAGGGTCAGAGCCATATCCTTTCGGTCCCTCTGCCCTCGATGAATGTCACTCGCGAAGAGGTCCACGACATCTTCGCCGACGCCTACTGGACCCGCTTTGCCGTCGAGCTCCCCGAGATCCGCCCGGTGCTGGTGAACCTCCACACCGCCGTAATCGGCAAGCGCACCGGCGTCGAGCTCGGGGCAATCTCCGACATCGCCGAGCAGGAAAAATCGGCCAAGGACGCCGAGGTCGGCCGCCGCCAGGTGTGGTTCGGTGACGAATGGCACGACACACCGATCTTGCGCCGCGGCAAGATCCCGTTCGGCAGCACGTTTGAAGGCCCCACCATTGTGGAGCAACTCGACACCACCCTCGTGCTCGAGCCCGGCAGCACCGCCACGGCCGACGACCTCGGCAACCT
>JAJFFI010000135.1 GCA_021776755.1 Alphaproteobacteria bacterium
CTCAACAACTACATTATCCCGGCGCTGGGCGTCGTCTTTGGCGCCGTCATGCTGAATGAGACAATCTCGGCCCGCGCCTTCCTGGCGCTTGGGTTCATTCTCTCGGGTATCGCGGCCGCAACATTGATCGGCCGCCGTTGGCGCAAGCGCGCCTAGGTGTCTCGCCGCCGCTTGAGTAACACATAAAACGCGCCGCTGCCGCCGTCTTTCGGTTGCGCCGGATTGAATCCCAGAACGTGATCGCGGACCGGCGGCATGTTCAGCCAACCGGGCAGCGCCGAACGGATCGTTCCCTCGCCGTGCCGGCCGTATTCGTCGGCCGGCGAGCGCGACCCTTTCCCCGTGATGACCAGCACACAGCGCGCGCCTGAGTTCGCGGCGCTCAAGAGGAAGGTTTGCAGCGCCAGATGAGCTTCCGCGCGAGTCATTCCGTGGAGATCGATCCGTCGGTCGATCGGTAATCGGCCCCGTTTCAGCCGGTCGGCCTGCCGCCCCGCGATCCCCGCAAAATCTCCGGCCGACCTGTCGGCGGGTTTGGACGGCGCGGCCTGCCGGAGAGTCGGCGGCACGGCGCGGGCGGGCTTCGGCGCGGCGTGCGCTTCGTCCTCCCGGTCAGGCTTGGGAGCAGGTTTTGGTCGGGTCGGTATGCTGGCTTTCCGGCGGAGCGGCGTCACACTCTCCGCAATCCGGTTCCAGAGCGCGTCGTCCTCATCGCCGGGCGGCTTCGCTCCACCGTTCCGCTTTTTAGGCCCCGCCATCGCTGTCCCGGGATTCCACGAGCACGATGTGCAGCCGGCGGGGGCCGTGTGCGCCCATCAGCAGGGTTTGCTCGATATCCGCGCTGCGCGACGGCCCGGTGATGAAGAGGACCGTCCGGGGCAGACCGCCGTTCTCCTCAACTGACTTCCGAAGCCGGACCCAGCCATCTTCCTGTGCGCCGACGATCTGGTCTTCGCGTACGACCACGACATGAGTGTCAGGCAGAAGGTTCAGGCTCGAGGGATGGTGCGGACCACTGGTCACCATCAGGGACCCGGTTTCTGCAATAGCGGAGAATGTGGCGCTCAGCCCGACTTCATCGCTCGGTTCGGGCACGCCGCGCCGGATGCTGAGCATCCCGCGATCGTCCCAGGGAATGGTGTCGAGGCTCTCGTCGGGCGCCATCACGATATCGCTCGGCAGGTTCTGGCTTGCGAGATAGCTGCTGACCGCTTTCGGCACATCTTCGAGCCTGCCGACCCGGTCGACGGTGGCCGCGGCCTCTTCGGCCATCGCGACGAAGAGTTCGATCTGATCGAAGCGGTCGACCTGCGACCTCGCCGGCACAAGGTTCGGTTTGGGATTGGCCAGCCCGGCCCGAAGCGCGGCCGCCTCGTCGCTGCTGACCGGTCCCGACCGGCCGAGGCCCTTGCGAATATGCCCGAGAATGCGGTCGCGGGTATCCATCAGGTTCCGCTGTCCCGGTTTCGCGCGACATGCGCGCGCCACTGGTTCTGGAAGGTCGCCCCTTCCGGAGCCGGCATATCGCGATGCGCGGTCCAGCCGCCGGCGAGCGGCGCTTTCTGGAGGACACCGGTGCCCCTGGCCCAGCCGGCGAGCGTATGCATCGCAAGCCCCATGATCCTCCGATAGAGCCATGGCATCCGTGCCAATAGCGCCCAGGCCTTGAGCCCGTACCGGAAACGGATTGCGGGGTTGCCCTTCCGGAACTCAAGCTCGCGCCAGTGCCGCATCAACTTGGGTAGCGGGATCCGCACCGGGCAGACCTCTTCGCACCGGCCACAGAAGGTTGACGCATTCGGCAGGTGCCCGGCCTCGTCGACGCCGATCAGGCTCGGGGTCAGGACCGCACCCATCGGGCCCGGGTAGACCCAGCCATAGGCATGGCCGCCGACCGCACCGTAAACCGGGCAATGATTGAGGCAGGCGCCGCAACGGATACAGCGCAGCATCTCCTGGAACTCAGTGCCCATCATCTCACTGCGGCCGTTGTCGAGCAGGACGACATGGAACTGCTCGGGACCGTCCGGATCTTCGGCCCGGCGCGGCCCGGTCGAAAACGTCGTGTAAACCGATGCTTCCTGTCCCGTCGCCGAACGGGTCAGCACCCGGAGCAACGTCGAGGCATCATCAAGCGTCGGCACGACTTTTTCTATACTTGCGATTGCGATATGAATTCGGGGGAGGATCTGCGTCAGGTCGCCGTTGCCCTCGTTTGTCACGATCACCGACGAGCCCGTCTCGGCAATCAGGAAATTCGCGCCCGTGATGCCAACGTCCGCCGCGAGAAACCGTTCGCGCAGCTTCCCGCGCGCTTCGGCGAGCAGTGCTGTCGGTTGATCGAGATTGCGGTCCGCGTCGAGATCCTGGTGCGCCTCGAAGAAGGCTTCTGCCACCTGCTCCTTGTTGACGTGAATCGCGGGCGCAATGATGTGGCTCGGCGGTTCCTTGCGCAGCTGAATGATGTATTCGCCGAGATCGGTCTCGACCGGCGTCATCCCGTTTTCCTCGAGGAAATCGTTGATCCCGATTTCCTCGCCGATCATCGACTTGCCCTTGGTGACCGTTTCGGCGCCAACCAGCCGGCAGATGCACAAAATGGCCTCGCGCGCCTGCTCGGCGTTCGAGCACCAGTGAACGGTGCCGCCGTTGGCAACGACCTTCGACTCGAACTCCTCAAGATAGAAATCGAGGTTGGCGAGGGTCCGGTTCTTGAGGTCCCGCGCGGCGTCGCGCAGGTCCTCGAATTCCGGCATCCGGTCTGCGGCCTTCTGCCGCTTCTTGATGAAACCGGTCGGGATGTTCCGCAGCGCGCGCTGCAGCGAGGCGTCGCGAAGCGCCTCACCAGCGTTTTCCCGAAATCTTGGGCTGGTCGACTGCATCGGATCAGGCGTCCCGCGCCGCGTGGCCCGCCGGAATCGCCGTGGGCGCGGAGGATGCCTTCTTCGCGCCGCCCTCGACCGGGATATCGCCCCTGCGCGGCGGCCGCCCGATCGGCGGTGTGTCGGTCATCCCGGCGAGAACCTCTGCCACGTGGCGGACGTCCATCTTGCTGCCGTTGCGAAGCAGTTTTCCCGCGATGTTGAACAGGCAGCCGAGATCACCCGCGAGCAACATTTCGGCCCCGGTCGCCTCGGCGTGGCTGGCCTTCTTTGAAACCATCGCATTCGAAATTTCAGGATACTTGACGCAGAATGTGCCCCCGAACCCGCAGCACACCTCGGTTTGCTCGAGCTCCTTGAGTTCGAGACCGAACACGCTGTTCAGCAGCGTCCGGGGCTGCTCTTTCACGCCGAGCTCCCGAAGGCTCGAACAGGAATCATGATAGGTGCAGGTCGCGCTCAGCCGCGTGTCGACGGCCCGCCGGCCCATCACATCGATCAGGAACGATGTCAGCTCGTGGGTCCGGGCCGCCAGCGCCTCGGCCCGCGCTTCCCATTTCTCGTCGCCTTCGAAGAGTTCGGGATAATGCTTGATGATCATGCCGCCGCAGGACCCGGAAGGCGCGACGACATAGTCGAAGGACTCGAACTTCTTGATCACCGACTTTGCAATGCCGCGGGCGCTCTTGCGGTCGCCGCTATTGAAGGCCGGTTGCCCGCAACAGGTCTGGGCAGCGGGCACTTCGACCCGGCACCCGGCATCTTCGAGCAGTTTGACGGCGGCGAAACCAACCGTCGGCCGAAACAGGTCGACGAGGCAGGTCACAAACAGCGCCACGGTCGGCGATTCCTGGTCTGCAGCCTTCGTCATTGTCACTCGATCCTGCCTTGGTGGCGCAAAGCGCGCGGGTTTTTGGCGGACTTCCCCGGAGGTTTCCGGGGGCATCCTGTGCGTTTGGCCTTTTGAAAGCAAGGGCGGCCAAACATGCCCAATACTTCAGCTACCGGAGTCAGCTTCCGGTTCAAGCCGAACCTTTACCGTCTTGGGAATAAGCACGAAATAGTGCCCCGGGTGGTTCATCCGGCCCGCCAGTTCGAGCGCCTTCTCGCCGGTCCCGAAATAGATATCGCCGCGGACCGCCCCCTTGATCGCGCCGCCGGTGTCCTGGGCGACCATCAAGCGCTGGAATTTGCGCCCGCTCTTGCCGGGCCATTTCGTCGCGAGCCAGACCGGGGCGCCGAGGGGAACAGCGCGCGGATCGACTGCGAGGCTCCGCCCCGGGGTCAGTGGCACGCCCATCGCGCCGATCGGGCCGGGACCCTCGATCCAGCGGAAAAAGATGAACCGCGGGTTCTCGGCCATCAGCTTTGCGGCCTTGCGTGGATTTCGCCGCAGCCAGGCCCGCACGCCCTGGGCCGAGGCTTCACCCCGGCCAATCAGTTTCCGGCGCAGCATCAGACCGCCGATACCGACAAACCTGTGCCCGTTGTCTGCCGCGTAGCCGACCCGCCGGGTTGTGCCGTCGTCAAAGCGAACGACGCCAGACCCCTGAACCTGCAGGAAAAAAACGTCCACCGGGTCTCCCCAGAACAGCATCTCAGCGCCGGCCTTGGCCGGCCAGCCGGGCCCTTCGATCACGGCACGGGTGTCATAAGGCTCGAGCTTTCCAACCCGCGCCCGCCCCGAGATGCGTCGGCCCGCGAGTGACTGATCGAAATCGCCGAGCTGCGCCGTCACGAGATCCGGAGGGGGGGCAAAGACCGGCATTGTCAGCTTGTCGGTCTGTTTCTCGGCGCCCGCTAGTTCGATTTCGTAGTAACCAGTGAACTTCCCGACCCCGGCGTCAGGCGTACCCAAACTTTCAACGCGATACGCGGCGAAGCGGCCGGTCACGAAGGCGCGGAGCGTTTCCGGGCTGGCGCCGGCGTCGAGTACACCGGCCTCGCGGCAAACCGGCTTCCAGTCAGCGGCCGTTCCCCCAACGCCGGCCGGCGCGACCATTTGGCTATCCGGGCGCTTTGAAAGCGCTTTGCAACTCGTTCGAAAGGCTTCAAGAAACCCGGCGAATTCATCCGCCTGCCAGCCTTCGAGATCAGCGAAACCCGCCGGGACATAGCGGATATTAAGATCGGATTTGGGAATTGGCGGGGGTGGTGGCGTTTCGGGCGGCGTGCCTTCGCAGCCCGCAAGCGCGAAGCTTGCAATCAACGCCACCGGCAGCAGGCGCCCGAGCATGCGGCGGCCAACGCCCGCGAAAGCG
>JAJFFI010000136.1 GCA_021776755.1 Alphaproteobacteria bacterium
TGTAGACCACGAGCGACATCACCCGCGGCTTCAGCAGCGCGAAATAGTCGGCAACGGCAGGGCCGTCCGTGAGGACGGCCCGTTCGTTTGCGGTCAGATGTGCTGACGTGTTGGGCATCAGGTGACCTTGGGACGGTCCTCGAAGGTGTGGAAGTCAGGCGGCGACGGCACTTTCCACTCGAGCGTGGTTGCGCCCTCGCCCCAGGGGTTCTCGCCCACCCGCTCGCCCGCCGTGAAGGCGCGGAACAGCATGAACAGGAACACCAGCGTCGCAACACCGCCAACGTAGGAGCCGATCGAGCTGATCATGTTCCAGCCCGCGAAGGCGTCCGGATAATCCGGAATACGCCGAGGCATGCCGGCGACACCGAGGAAGTGCTGCGGGAAGAAGGTGATGTTCGCGCCGATGAAGGTGAGCCAGAAATGGATCCGGGCCAGCGTCGGCGAATACATCTTCCCGGTCATCTTCGGGAACCAGTAGTAGAAGCCCGCGAACACCGAGAAGACCGCACCGAGCGACAGCACGTAGTGGAAATGCGCCACCACGTAGTAGGTGTCGTGGAGCGCCAGATCCATGCCCGCGTTCGCCAGCACGACGCCCGAGACGCCGCCGACGGTAAACAGGAAGATGAAGCCCAGCGCCCAGAGCATCGGCGTCCGGAGCGAGATCGAGCCGCCCCACATGGTCGCGATCCACGAGAAGATCTTGATGCCTGTTGGCACCGCAATGACCATTGTGGCCGCGGTGAAGTAGGCCCGCGTGTCGACGTCCATGCCCACCGTGTACATGTGATGCGCCCAGACGACGAAGCCGATGAAGCCGATCGCGACCATGGCATAAGCCATGCCGAGATAGCCGAAGATGGGCTTCTTCGAGAAGGTCGAGATGATCTGGCTGACGATGCCGAAGCCGGGCAGGATCAGGATGTAGACCTCGGGGTGCCCAAAGAACCAGAAGAGATGCTGGAACAGGATCGGATCGCCGCCGCCCACCGGATTGAAGAAGGTGGTGCCGAAGTTGCGGTCCGTCAGCAGCATCGTGATGGCGCCCGCCAGAACCGGCAGGGCCAGCAGCAGCAGGAACGCCGTGATCAGGATCGACCAGACGAACAGCGGCATCTTGTGCATGGTCATGCCCGGCGCGCGCATGTTGAAGATGGTGGTGATGAAGTTGATCGCGCCGAGGATCGACGAGGCGCCCGCAAGATGCAGCGCGAAGATTGCCATGTCGACGGCTGGGCCCGGCTGACCGACCTTGGAGGAAAGTGGCGGATAGATTGTCCAGCCGCCGCCGACGCCCTCGCCGCCCGCGGGTCCGGGCACGAAGACCGAGCCGAGGAGCAGGCCGAAGGCCGGGATCAGCAGCCAGAACGAGATGTTGTTCATGCGCGGAAAGGCCATGTCCGGCGCGCCGATCATGATCGGCACGATCCAGTTGCCGAACCCGCCAATCATGGCCGGCATGACCATGAAGAAGATCATGATCAGGCCATGACCCGCGACCAGCACGTTGAAGAGGTGATGATTGCCGCCGAGGATCTGGTTGCCCGGCTCCATCAGCTCTGCGCGGAACAGGATCGACATGCCGAGCCCGATCAAACCCGCCGCGATGGCGAAGATCAGGTACATCGTGCCGATGTCCTTGTGGTTCGTCGAATATACGAAACGCCTCCACCCGGTCGGATTGTCGTGATGTCCGTCCGCCATGTTTGTCGTCCTTTCCGCCTTACTTCGTGAGCCTGCCGCCGAGTGAGTCCCGCGGGGCCCTGAATTTCAGATGTGTCTCAACCGGATGTGATCCGGCGCAAATGTCTGCCCGGGCCCGCGCCTACTTGGTGCGCGCGACCTGCGTGCTTTTCTTGCCGCTGCCCTTGTTCTGCGCCGTCGATTTCTCTCGACCGCGGTTTGCCGCGGTGAGCTTGCCGCGCACCCATTCGGCGTATTCCGCTTTCGGGACCATCTTCACCGTGATCGGCATGAAGCCGTGGTCCTTGCCGCAAAGCTCGGAGCATTGGCCGAAATAGATGCCGGGTTTGGAAATCCGCATCCATGTCTCGTTGATCCGGCCCGGCACGGCGTCGAGCTTCACGCCTGCGGCCGGCAGCGCCCAGGCATGCAGCACGCCCTCGGGTGCGGCCGTGATCAGCAGGCGGATATTGGTGTCGACCGGCAGCACGATCTGGGTGTCGGTATCGAGCAGGCGCACCGGCTTGCGGCCGTGCTTGGCCTCGAATTCATCGCAGCCCTTGGTGTCGGCGGCACTGCCGTCTCCGCGACACGCAATGACGGACTCGAAATTGACCTCGGCGCCTTCCTTGACGTCCTTCAGGCCGGCGTCCTGGTAGGTGTATTCCCAGTACCACTGATGCCCGGTCGCCTTCAGGGTCATCTCGGCATCGGGTGTGCGGTCGGCGAAGTAGAGCAGCTTGAAGCTGGGGATCGCGATGACCACGAGGATGATGATCGGCACCACCGTCCAGACCACTTCCAACAGAGTGTTGTGGGTCGTGCGGGAGGGATCGGGATGCCGCTTCACACTGAACTTGAAACATATATAGGCCATCAGCCCGGCAATGAAGATCGTGATCGCGATGATGATGATGTTCAAAAGGACGTTGAGATCGCGGATGCGCTCCATCGTGGGCGACGCCGCCGGCTGCAGATCGAACGACCAAGGCACCGGCACGCCGACAAGGTCAGCCGCACCGGCAGCGCTCAAGCCCGCAACGAGGGCGAACAGACCCGCGGCAATCGCGAAAATTCTGGCTTTCAACATTCCCTCTTCCCCTCCGGCACATCTCGCGGATCACGAGGCGCCGGGCCCTGTGGTGTGCGCATGGAACCCTCGCGGACGGCGCCGATCCCACCATGGGCCTCGTTTAACATACCGGTCTCGCGTTTTGTAGTGATTCTATAAAGTTTGTGCTGAAAATCCGCCGATTGGTGCAGTGCGGAAAGCCGGGTTGAGGCCTTGCCCGGACGTGCCGTATGCGGCAAATGCTGACTTCGGCCCTACAAAGCCCCATATTCACAGCTACACCTCTCCTGACACCGCCTGACTGGAGCCTTTCTTGAGCGACGACACCATGACCGACCGCACAATCGAAACCAACCCCGAGACCCTGTTTTTCACCAAGGCCGGGCTCGACCGGGGCCGGGTCGAGGATACCGTCAACGACGCGCTGCACGGCGCCGACGACGGCGAGCTGTTCCTCGAATA
>JAJFFI010000137.1 GCA_021776755.1 Alphaproteobacteria bacterium
AATTACACGTCTCATGCAGAACCTGTCAGGGGGCCTTGGTTTTTGCCTTGGGTTGCGCAGCCGCCTTCGCTTTTGCGCTGGGTTTCGGCAACCTCGGGACCGCGAGTGCCGGGTCGAGGCGTACCTGGTACCAGTTCATGCCCCAGTGCAGATGCGGCCCGGTCGAGCGCCCGGTGTTGCCGGATTTGGCGACCACCTGGCCCTTGGTCACGGCGTCGCCGGGCTTCACCACAATTTCGCTCAAATGGATGAACGTCATGTTGACGCCGAGGCCGTGGTCGACGATCAGCGTCTTGCCCGCGTAGTAGAGATGATCGGCGAACAGCACCGTTCCCGCGGCGGGTGCGCGCACCGGCGTGCCGACCCCGACCGCAACATCGACGCCGAAATGCGGGTTGCGCGGCTTGCCGTTGTAGATCCGCTGGCTGCCATAGACTCCGGTGATCCGCCCCTTGGCGGGCCAGGCGAACCCGGCCCGGAAATGCGGCGTGGGCGACGTCGCCTCCCGCGCCTTTCGCACGGCGCGCCATTCGCGCTTGATGCGTTCCTGCACCTCCGGCGGCGGGGTCACGTATTTCGGCGGGACCTTGTTTATGCGCTGAATGCGGTATTTGCGCTGCACGACCTTCAGGGTGCGGGTCTCGGTCTCGCCGTCGGGATAGGTGATTTTCAATGAGGCCAACTCCGCCGCATCGCGCCCGAGGCCGAACGCGAGCGTGCCGTCGGGGGCGACAGGGACAGGCTTGGCATCGAGGGTGATCTTGCTGCCGGGCACGGTCGCGCCGGTGATCAGCCCGCCCTGGATCGCCCGGCCCTCGAGCCGCGTGCGCTCGGCGGCCAGCACCGGATCCGAAAGCGTCAGCAGCAGCACGAGCGGAACGGTCAGTCGCTTCAAAGCAGGGTTCCCTGTTTCTCGTCGGGCTTCTTCTTCGGCGCAGTCTTGTTCGGCGCAGTCTTGCGCTTTGGCGCTGGCGTCATCGTGGTTTTTCCTTCACCGGCCTCGCCGATGGCCGCCGCCACTTCAGCGTCGGCAAACTGGACCGCGACCTGCATGCCCGGCCGGGTCTGGGCGGCACGGGTGACCGGGCTGCCGGCGCTGTCGCGCACCAGCGCTAAGCCCCGGTCGAGCACGCGGGCATACGAATAACTCTCGAGCAGTGACCTCGCATTCGCGAGCCGCTCGGTGAGCGTGCGGTGATGGCGGGTAAAGGCGGCGGGAATACGGCCCGCGAGGTCCCGCACCCGTTCGCGCTGGCGCGTGATGTCCCGTGCGAGCGTTGCCGGGCGGAGCCCGTCGCCGAGCCGCGCCACCTCCCGCGCCCGGCCGTCGAGAAGTGCTGCAATGGAATTGCCGAGGCGTTCGGACCAGTCGTCGGTGCGCTGGGCCGCGGTCTCCAGCACGCTCCGCGGATCCGGAAGTCCCCGCGCCAGCCCCTCGACCCGGGCGCGGCGCTCCTCGACCGTCCGGTTTGCCGCCGCCGTCATGCGTGCCGCATTCTCCATCACGCGCGCCAGCACATCCGCCCGCACCGGCACCGCCATCTCGGCGGCCGCCGTCGGCGTCGGCGCGCGCCGGTCGGAGGCAAAATCGATCAGCGTCGTGTCGGTCTCGTGACCGACCGCCGAGATCAGCGGAATGCCGGAGGCCGCGGCCGCACGGACCACGATTTCTTCATTGAAGGCCCAGAGGTCTTCGAGGCTGCCGCCGCCGCGGGCGACGATCAGCAGGTCCGGGCGCGGCACGCTGCCACCGGGCGCCATCCTGTTGAAGCCCTCGATCGCGGCCGCCACCTGGGCCGCTGCGCCCTCGCCCTGCACCAGCACCGGCCAGACCAGCACATGGCGCGGGAAGCGGTCGGCGAGCCGGTGCAGGATGTCGCGAATCACCGCCCCCGTCGGCGAGGTCACGACCCCGATCACGTCGGGCAGGTAGGGAAGCTCCTGCTTGCGGTCTTCGTCGAACAGTCCCTCGGCCGCGAGTTTCTTGCGTCGTTCCTCGAGCAGCTTCAGGAGCGCGCCTTCGCCGGCATGCTCCATCGCCTCGATCACGATCTGGTATTTCGAGCGTCCCGGATAGGTCGTCAGCCGCCCGGTCACGATCACCTCGAGCCCGTCCTCGGGCGCGATGCCAAGCCGCCCGGCGACGCCCTTCCAGCAGACGCCGTCGATCACCGCGCTCTCGTCCTTGAGCGTCATGTAGAGGTGGCCCGAGGCGGCGCGCTTGAAGCCCGACACCTCGCCCCGCACCCGGACATGGCCGTAGGTGTCCTCGACCGTCCGCTTGAGCGCGGACGAAATCTCGCTGACGGAATATTCCGGCAGGTTGTGGGTCGGTTCGGGTTGGTTGTCGCGCGGGTCTGGCATGGCGTTGTGGCTATGATACAAGACGGCCCATGCAGAGGCCATTCCAGAAGGTGTGGGCATGAAAATCCTGGTTGTTGGCGGTGGCGGGCGCGAACATGCGCTGTGCTGGAAGATTGCGGCCTCGCCGCTGGTCGCGAAGATTTTCTGCGCACCGGGAAATGCCGGGATCGCGCGCGAGGCCGAGTGTGTGCCGATCGGCGCCGAGGACATTCCGGCACTGGTGGAGTTTGCAACCTCGCAGTCCATCGACCTCGTGGTCGTCGGTCCGGAAGCGCCGCTCGTGGGTGGACTCGTGGACCGGCTGGAAGCGGCGGGCATCCCGGCATTTGGTCCCTCGGCGGACGCCGCGATCATGGAGGGCTCGAAGGGCTTCATGAAGGATTTCTGTGCGCGTCATGGAATTCCGACCGCCGCCTACGGCCGGTTCAACGCGGCCGCCGACGCCAAGGCGTTCATCGAAAAAGCCGCCCAAAAGAACAGGGGCGCCCCGATCGTCGTGAAGGCGGACGGGCTCGCCGCCGGCAAGGGCGTCATCATCGCGGCGACGGTGGAGGAGGCCAAAGCGGCGGTCGACGACATGATGGGCGACGGCAAGTTTGGCGCGGCCGGCAACGAGGTTGTGATCGAGGAGTTTCTCGACGGCGAGGAAGCGAGCTTCATCGTGCTCGTCGATGGCGAGACCGCGTTGCCGCTGGCCTCGTC
>JAJFFI010000138.1 GCA_021776755.1 Alphaproteobacteria bacterium
GCCGATACGGCTGGCACCAAAACGTCTCTGGCTTACCTCTACTGGAAAGAAACGGGTGATACCAGCGTTTGGGAAGGTATAGTGCAAGACAGCATGGTGATGAACCTCGACGATATGGCAGCGGCAGGAATGACCAACGACTTTATCCTGTCATCCACCATTGGTAGGAATAAGAATCTCGTGGACGGTTCGGCGGTAGCCGCCCTTATTGGCGCCCCCGTTATTCCGGCCACGGTTCTGGGCGCCGCCGCTTTTCTTGTGCGGCGGCGGAGTTTCGGGGCCCGCGGGACCCGCGCCAACCACTTCGAGTTGCTGCCGAATCAGGCGTTCGATGTCGCGGAGATAGCCGCGCTCACCGGAATCGCAAAACGAGATCGCGACGCCTTCATGACCGGCCCGCGCCGTGCGGCCGATGCGGTGCACGTAGCTCTCGGCTTCGTTCGGAAGCTCAAAGTTGACGACATGCGATATCTCGTCGACATCGATGCCGCGCGACGCGATGTCGGTTGCGACCAGCACCCGCACCTTGCCGGCCTTGAACTTGTCGAGCGCGCGCTGACGGGCGTTCTGCGACTTGTTGCCGTGGATCGCCTCGGCGCTGACCTTCTCGCGCTCCAGGTGTTTGACCACCCGATCGGCCCCGCGCTCGGTGCGGGTGAAGACGATGACCTTCGACAGGTCCGGATTGCGGAGCAACTCGCCCAGCTTGTCGCGCTTGGCGTCGCCATTCAGATGATGCACTTGCTGGGCGACGCGTTCGACCGCGACAGTGCGCGCCTTGATCTCGATCCGCTCGGGCTCGTGCAGGATCTCGCCCGCGAGCTTCTGGATCTCCGCCGGCATCGTGGCCGAGAACAGCAACGTCTGGCGCTCGGTGGGCAGGCCGCGGGCAATCTTCCGCACGTCGCGGATGAAGCCCATGTCGAACATGCGGTCGGCCTCGTCGAGGATGAAATACTCGCATTCGCCCAGCACGAGCTCCTTCTGCTCGATCAGGTCGAGCAGGCGGCCGGGGGTCGCCACGAGGATATCGAGGCCCTTACGGAGTGCTGTCACCTGCGGGCGTTGCGAAACACCGCCCATGACGACCGCGTGGCGGAAATGCATGTGGCGGCCGTAGGTCTTGATGCTGTCTGAAATCTGCAGCGCGAGTTCCCGCGTCGGCGCGAGGATCAGTGCCCGCACGGCGCGCGGACTTGGCCGCACGCCGTCCTCGGCGAGATTGTGCAGCAGCGGCAGCGTGAAGGCCGCGGTCTTGCCGGTACCGGTCTGGGCGATGCCGAAAAGATCGGCGCCGTCGAGCAGCATCGGGATGGCCTGGGCCTGGATCGGCGTCGGGGTGTCGTATTTTGCGTCCCGGAGGGCGCGCAGGATCGGCTCGCTGAGACCGAGCTCTTCGAATGATGTGTCTGTCACTGGGATAGTGTCCTTGATGGCGGCAAATGCCATGTGCCACCGCGCGTAAGGCGCACGGCGGGCAGGTGCCGGGTCGTTCCTCTCCACGCGCACCTGGAAAAAACGGATTATTTGGAAGAATGAACCCCGCGACGAAACGCCTGATAAACCGGGCGACCGCGCGATCACGGGATGTTCTAAGCGGATAGGTGGGCCCTTCGGGACCAGAAGTCAAGTCACGAACCGGAAAATGTTCCGATTCCGGGACAGCCTGTGGAAGTCAGATTTTCGCGTCCGGCGCGCCAGTGTCCGCCTCGCCGTCGATCAGTAACACGGTTGCCGACGATGCCGCGTGCCGGAACTTCATCAGCTCGACGTATTCCGCATCCGCCATCCAGTCCCGCGCGGCCTGCATTGACGGAAACTCGAGGATCACCAGACGGTCATCGAACTTGCCTTCCAGCACATCGACGTCGCCGCCGCGCGCAAGAAACCGGCCGCCATACCGCGCCAGGGTCGGCGGTGTCCTGGCGGTGTATTTCCGGTAGGTTTCAGGATCGTGAATGTTCTGCATCGACACGATGTAGGCGGGCATGGGCGAGCCTCTTGCGGAGAATGGCGAATGTGACCCATGGATAGTCCGGAGAAGCGCCGGCGTCGAGGGCGGCCGGTCTTGATGTCGGCGCCCGAAAGCCGCAAAACTCTCCCGCTACCAAGGCCGGCCACCGACCGGGGCCATGCGGCTGTGCTCCCCTGATCCTCTGCGAAAGACACATCTGAATGTCCCGTCATCCCGGATACGATGCCTCGGGCACACCGCCTGAAATGCGCAAGCCCGATGGCGGCGCGCCGGCGGTGAGCCTCATCGTGCCGTGCAAGAACGAGGCGGATATCCTGGATGTCCTGCTGGCGCGGCTGGTTCCGGTCCTCGAGGGCACCGGCGAGAGCTTTGAAATCGTCTATGTGAACGACGGCAGTACGGACGCCACGCTTGAGCGGATGCGGGAGCAACAGGGGGCGGATGTGCGCATCGCGATCCTCGATCTCTCGCGGAACTTCGGCAAGGACGCTGCCCTGACCGCGGGCATCGCCGAGGCGCGCGGTGACGCCGTGGTCGTCGTCGATGCCGACCTGCAGGACCCGCCCGAAGTCATCCCGGAGATGATCGCCCGCTGGCGTGAAGGCGCCGATATCGTCGTCGCCCAGCGGTCGAGCCGGGACGCCGACACGCGTTCGCGGCGCCTGATGAACCAGGTGTTCTACCGGCTGTTCAATCTGCTCAGCGATTTTCCGATCCCGAACGAGGCCGGCGAGTTCAGGCTGCTCAACCGCCGGGCCGCCGATACGTTCCTGCAACTCGGCGAGCGCGCGCGGTTCAGCCGCGGGTTGTTTTCCTGGCTCGGGTTCCGCCAGGAGTTCGTCGCACATCCCCGCCCGGCCTCGACCCGCGATGACTCGCGCTTCACCTGGTTCCAGATGCTGCGGATGGCTCTCGACGGGGTAACCTCGTTCTCAAGCCTGCCGATCCGGATCTGGAGTCTGATCGGCGGTGCCGTCGCCGCAGTCAGCCTGCTCTATGGACTGGCCCTGATCGCCTCGACGCTGATCTTCGGGCGGGACGTGCCGGGCTACGCGTCGATCATGGTGGCGGTGCTGTTTCTCGGCGGGCTCAACCTGTTGTCGATCGGGCTGCTCGGCGAATACATCGGCCGCGTCCTGATCGAGGGCAAACGCCGGCCGCTTTACGTGATCAACGCCCGCTATCCGGCGCAGACGAAGAAACCCGCCGCACCGCGCAAGAAGAAGAAAACGCCGCGCTGACGCGGTCAGGTATCGTCTTGGGTTTCGCTCTCGGCCGCGGCGCCTGCATCGTCGCCATTCTCGGCCGCCTTGCGCGCCTCGGCCTTGTCGACTTTCGCCTGCAGGCGGGCGGCCTTCTTCTCGGCCTTGGCCTTTTCGCGCTGCGCACGTTCGAAATTGTAGTTTGGTTTGCGGGCCATATTCGTTTCTCCGATTCTCAGGGCGGGCTGACGCGCGCGAACTATGATGTGCAGTCCGGATGTCCAGGCCCGTCACATGCAGCGCAGTCGCAGGTGAACGTCTCCGGCGTAACCGGAGCGAGGTCTCTCTGATATTGGTTCCCCACAGCCAAAGTACAAGGACGCGGATGTCGTCTCACGGCGGCCTGCTGCACAAGCTGGCGCAGAAGATCATAAACCAGGCTTGGCGTGCGGACCTAGCGTTGGGTCAATCGTCAGAAATTGTGCTGTCTTGGGCGATCCGGTCCAGCACCCGCAGGGCGTCGTCCTCCCGCCCAAGCGGGATGAACAGGTGATCGTGATAGAAACCCGCAACAGGATTGACGCCCATGCCGCTGCGCGCGAGTTCGGTGGCGATCCGCGCGATGAAGCCGACGGCCTCAAGCGACGAGTGAACATTCAGCGTAATCATCCGGCAGGGGAATTCATGGTCGATGCCATGAGCCTCCGCCTCTTCCCTGAGCAGGATGAGGGTTGTGCCTTCGGCCTCGCTGAAGACCATGCGGGCGGCGACGTCCTTCGGGACTGAACCTTCGGGCACCGCCGCGAACACATAGATGCCGTCGACCAGGGTTGCCGAAAGGGTTTTCAGAAGTTCGCGCAGACTGGTTTCGCCGCTCATGACTTTTCTTTTCGATCTTGTTACGTCGTGGAGCTGGTTCGTATCATGCCGGGAGTGGTCATTTTTGAGTATATGCCCTTCTTCCGCAGCGCAGTTATAGTCGGGCCAGGGAAACGTTCGTCAGCTCAGCCGGTTTGAGCTGGCCGCGCGGACTTCACTGGCCTTCTGGGCCATGCCAATGCAACGAGGGATTCATGAGCAGCGCTGCTGCGGCGTGGCAAACGTGAACCAACAGGGACCGAACATGACCACAGCGAAAAAAATCAAATCGAACCAAGAAACGCCGGTCAGGGCTCGGGTCCGCGCCAACTACACGGCCGATGAAGCTGATGTCCTGAAGGATCTCGTCGAGCGGATCAAGCTCTCGCCCGAACAGCGCGCGAAAGTCGCGGCAATGGGTGCGGGTTACGTGGAGCGCGTTCGCGCCGAGACGTCGCCGACGATGATGGAGGCGTTTCTGGCTGAGTACGGCCTGTCGACCGCAGAAGGTGTCGGGCTGATGTGTCTCGCCGAAGCGTTGCTGCGCGTCCCCGACGCCGACACCATCGACGAGCTGATCTACGACAAGATCGAACCATCGAACTGGGGCGCGCATCTGGGCCAGTCCTCATCGCCGCTGGTCAATGCCTCGACCTGGGCGTTGATGCTGACCGGCAAGGTTCTGGAAGAGGACCCCAGGAGCCCGGCGCGGGCCCTGCGGGGGCTGGTGCGGCGCGTGGGCGAGCCGGTTGTGCGCACGGCGGTCGGCCAGTCGATGAAAATTCTCGGCCGGCAGTTCGTGCTCGGCGAGACCATCGACGAGGGCATGAAAAACGCCCGCGAGCTTGAGGCGGAAGGTTACACCTATTCCTACGACATGCTGGGCGAGGCCGCGCGCACGGACGGCGACGCGGTGCGCTATCACGCGGCTTATGCCAAGGCGATCGCGGCGATCGCGAAAGCGGCCACTGGCGACGTGCGGACCAGCCCGGGAATATCGGTCAAGCTCTCGGCGCTGCATGCGAGATACGAATACACGCACCGGGAAACCGTGATGCAGGAGCTGGTGCCGCGCGCGCTGGATCTGGCGAAGCAGGCAGCCAAGGCCAATATCGGCTTCAACATC
>JAJFFI010000139.1 GCA_021776755.1 Alphaproteobacteria bacterium
GATGACGCAGGATCCAGTACGCGACCAGCAGCATCAGCGTGCCGCCGATGCACCGCAGCCAGAAGGCGTTCTGGATGAACCAGTCGGAGACGAAATGCAGGCCGAAGGCGGCGATGACGCCGAAGATCGTATCCGCCGATCCCGCTCCGAGGCCGACCATGGCGCCGGCGCGCTTGCCAAAACTGAGCGTGCGCTTGGCGGTCAGGATGCCGACGGGGCCCACGGGTGCCGCAATGGCAACTCCGCACAGGATACCCTTCAAGAACAGGATGGCTTCCATGCACCCCCAACGGCCCGCTGCGCCCGGGACCGCTCACTCAGGCGCGCCCCTGCTGCCCTTATATATGGGCTGTCAGGCGCGACACAAACTTTGTCCGGCCGGGACGCGGTTTTTCGTGAATTCGCCGGGAGGTCTCAGATCGCGGACTCGGGCGCGAAAATCTCGGCGGGGTTCATCATCCGGTCCTGCGCCTCGACGAGGCGCAGGCCACCGGCCGGCGCGTCCATCGTGGCGCGAACCAGTTCGAACATCGCCGATACCGCGCGGGCCAGGGCATCTTCCGGGTCAAGGCTCTGCAGGTAGTGCCCCAGGAAAAGCGCCGCAAAGGCATCGCCCGCGCCGTTGATCGGCTGATCGGGACCGCCGGGGTCGTTCGCGGGTTTGGGCTGGCCGTCAGCCTCCTTGGTGCGCACCAGCCAGGGGGTCTGCACTTTCCAGGCGGCATCGGTGCGCACCGCCAGCACGGCCACGCCGCCACCGATCCGGAGGCCGGTCACGACGACAAGCCCGGTCCCGGCCGCGCAAAGCGAACGCGCTGCCGTAACGGCCTCGGCCACCGTTTCCACCGGCCGGTCGGCGAGGAAGGCAAGCTCGAACGCATTCGGCAGCAGGATATCGGCACGGCCGAGGGCGCGCTCGCGGAAGAATTCAGGGACGTCGGGGGTGACGAAGAATCCCCGCCCGGTGTCGCCCATCACCGGATCGCAGGCCCAGATCGCACGGGGGTTCGCGGTGCGCGCGGCGGTGACGGCCTCAAGCACCGCCTCGCCGTTTTCAGCCGTGCCCAGATACCCCGACAGCACCGCCGCGCAGTCCGCGAGATTTCCCCGTGCGTGCAGGCCTTCGATAAGATCCGCGATCTCGTCGGCGCCGAGCGTCCGCCCGGTATGTCCTCCCGGGCCCGGATGGTTCGAAAACAGCACCGTCGGCACCGGCCACACGTCATGCCCGAGACGTTGCAGCGGCAGCGTCGCCGCCATGTTGCCGACATGGCCGGTGACGACCTGGGACTGGATCGAGAGAATCTTCATGTCGGTCGTGCCCGCTGCCGCTTTTCCACCGTTTCGGGCGGCTGTTTGCCAGACCCCGATTTGCCATTATAGTCCGCCGCGATTTTGTTTGCTGAAAGGACCGCCATGTCCAGCTCCTCCGTCAACACCCGGCCCCGCCGCACGGTTCTCTATATGCCGGGCTCGAATCCGCGCGCGCTGGAAAAGGCCAAGGGCCTGCCCGCCGACGGACTGATTCTCGACCTTGAGGATGCGGTGGCGCCCGATGCGAAGGCCGAGGCGCGGAAGCTCGTGGTCGAGGCGGTCAAGGGCGGCGGCTATGGCCAGCGCGAGCTGATCGTCCGCACCAACGGGCTTGAGACCGAGTGGGGCACGAACGACGTGAAGGCGGCGGCCACAAGCGGCGCGCATGCGATCCTGCTGCCCAAGGTCGAGAGCAAGAAGCAGGTCAAGACGTGCGAGGACATCATGAAGGACGCCGGCGCGCCGAAGGAGATGGCGATCTGGTGCATGATGGAAACGCCGCAGGGCATCCTGAACGCCCGGAAGATCGCCGGCGCTGACAAGCGGGTGGGTTGCCTGGTGATGGGCACGTCCGATCTCGCCAAGGATCTGCATGCCGCGCACACCAAAGAGCGCCTGCCGATGCTGACCAGTCTCGGGCTTTGCCTGCTGGCGGCCCGCGCGAACGGTTGCGCGGTGCTCGATGGCGTGCATCTCGATCTGCAGGACGACGAAGGTCACGCATGGTCGTGCCGCCAGGGCGCGGAGCTCGGCTTCGACGGCAAGACCATCATTCACCCCAAGCAGCTCGCTGCCGCCAACGAGGCCTACGCGCCGTCCGAAGACGAACTCGCCTGGTCGCGCAAGATCATCGAGGCCCATGCGGCCGCCGACGCCGAGGGCAAGGGTGTGGTTGTGGTCGACGGGCGGCTGGTCGAGAACCTGCACGTCGCAAACGCCCAGCGCCTGGTGGCGATGGCGGCGGCCATCGAGGAGCTTGAGGCCGACGCGGCTCCGGCCGACAAGGCCGGTTGAAGACTCCGATGACCAAGACCAGCGCAGGCAATTTCTTCGAGGACTTTTCCGTCGGCCAAGACCTCGTGCACGCGGTGCCGCGCACGGTGAGTGCCGGCGATGTCTCGCTCTACACGGCGCTCTATGGCATGCGGTTTCCGGTGCAGTCGTCGACCGAATTCGCCCGCCGCATCGGTTACGCCGACGCGCCGCTCGACGATCTTCTCGTGTTTCACATCGTTTTCGGCAAGACCGTGCCGGAGGTTTCGCTCAACGCAGCGGCGAACCTCGGCTATGCCGGGATGCGGTTCGCGGCCCCGGTGTTTCCCGGCGACACACTTACCGCTCGCTCGACCGTCATCGGGCTCAAGGAAAACTCCAACGGCAAGACCGGCACCGTCTATGTGCGCTCCTCCGGCGTGAATCAGACGGGGCAGACGGTGCTTGAGTATGTGCGCTGGGTGATGGTCAAGAAACGCAGCCTGGACGGCCACGCGCCCGAGCCGGTGGTGCCCGATCTGCCTGAAGCGGTCCCGGCCGCGAACCTCACCGTGCCCGAAGCCTTTCACGGCGACGGCTGGGATTTTGACCTGTCCGGCGAACTCCATCGCTGGGGCGACTATGAGCCCGGCGAGAAGATCGACCATGTCGACGGCATGACGATCGAGGAGGCCGAACACCAGATCGCGGCCCGGCTCTACCAGAACACCTCGAAGGTGCATTTCAACCAGCACCAGGAAAAGGAAGGCCGCTTCGGGCGGCGCATTGTCTATGGCGGACATGTCATCAGTCTTGCCCGGGCGCTCTCGTTCAACGGGCTTGCCAACGCCTTCCGGGTGGCGGCGGTGAATGCAGGCTCGCACACCGCCCCGGCGTTTGCCGGCGACACGGTCTATGCCTGGTCCGAGGTGCTGGAGCGGATCGAGCTCCCGGGGCGGGACGATCCCGGCGCGCTCCGCCTTCGCACGGTGGCCACCAAGGACATGCCCTGCAGCAGCTTCCCGCTGCGGGCGGCGGATGGCACCTACGAAAAAGCCGTGCTGCTCGATCTCGACTACACGGTTCTGATCCCGCGCTAACCGCGTTCATATTGCTCCCGAAACCCTGTGACCGCCGTCACTGGACCGGTTCAGGTTCGGTTCACGCGCGCCCGCCTATAACGGGCGGGCCAATGAGGCACGTCCCCTCGCAAGGGACGCTCGACAGGAACGTCCACACAGGAGCAAAATCATGTTCAACACTTTCAAGAAGACCATCGCTGCCGCGGCTGTTGCCTTTGGCGCGCTTTCGATTTCCACCGCGGCGGATGCCGCGAGCTATCATTCCGGCGTCTGTTTCAAGGCCGCCAACGGCGTGCATTTCCTGGTTGCCGAGGGCGATCAGAGCACCGTGAACGCCAACCGCGTCTGGTGCAGCGCCTGGGAGAAATTCACCATCGTCGACATTAACGGCGGTCAGCTCCGCAACGGCGACCTGGTGCATGTGCGCAGCGCCCACGGCAAGTATCTCTCGGCGCAGCCCGACGGCCGTCTGGTCGCCAACCGCCTCCTCCCCGGCGGCTGGGAAACTTTCCGCATCCGCAAGGTCGGCGCCTGGGGCCCCGGCAAGATTCATTCGGGCAACCGCATCGTGATCCGCACCGCGCACGGAACATGGCTTTCGGCGCAGGGCGGCGGCGGCTTCCAGGTCGCGGCGAACCGCCCGATCCGCAACGCTTGGGAGACTTTCCGGATCCGCTACTGAGTTCCGCAAATCTCTGAAGTTCTGGGAAAAGGAGCCTCCGGGTTCTTTTTTCATGGCGGATGCACGCCGCCCGGCCGAACGTCGGCCGTATTTACATACATCATTGTAAGAGTTGCGCCGAAGGGTACGGTACGCCCCAAGTGACTCTCACTCATGGAGGATCCAATGAAGTTCAGATCAATCGCTATCGCGGCCATTGCCGCCGCCACCATCGCAATGCCGGCGGTCGCGGCCGACATGAAAACCGCGACGGCCGAGATGAAATCTCTCGACGGCAAGGACCTTGGCTGGGTCAAGCTCGAGCAGACCCCGGCCGGCGTGCTGCTGACTGCGAAGCTGAAAGACATGCCTGCGGGTCTGCACGCGTTCCACATTCACCAGACCGGAAGCTGCGAAGCGCCGTTCAAGTCAGCCGGCGGGCACTTCAATCCGAAGGGCTTGAAACACGGCATCTATACCGAGGGCGGCAAGCATGCAGGCGACATGCCGAATATCCATGTCCCCGAGAACGGCGAACTGATGGTCGAGGTTCTGAACCCCGACGTGACCCTGACCAAGGGTCCGCTGGACTCGCTGATGGATACCGATGGCGCGGCGGTCGTGATTCATGCCGGGGGCGACGACTACAAGACTGATCCCGCGGGCGCGGCCGGCGACCGGATCGCCTGCGGCGTGATCAAGTAACGCACCGCACATATGGTACCGGTCATCCCTGAACGGGAGCGGTGGAAGAAAGGGGCCTCGCGCCCCTTTCTGTTTGCCCGGAGGGAGGGACCTAGGCCGCGCCGGGATTGGTGGCCGGTGCCGGGTGCCCGTGTTCGCTGGAGGTGAGTTCCGGTGCTTCCCCGCGCCGCTCGAAGCGCGCGGTCAGCATCAGCAGGCACGGGGTCAGGACCAGTGTGAGTAATGTTGCGAAGGTAAGTCCGCCGGCAATCGCGCTCGAGAGCTGGGTCCACCACTGGGTCGACGGCGCGCCAATCGAGATTTCACGGCCAATGAAATCGAGATTGACCGCCAGCACCATCGGCAACAGGCCGAGCACCGTCGTCACAGAGGTCAGCAGGACGGGGCGCAGACGCTGGACCGCGGTCCGGAGTGCTGCTTCCCGCGGGGCCTGCCCCTCGCGTCGCAACTGGTTGTAGGTGTCGATCAGCACGATGTTGTTGTTCACCACGATCCCGGCGAGCGCGATGATGCCGATGCCGCCCATGACGATGCCGAACGGATGGCCCGCGATCAGCAGGCCGAGCAGCACGCCCGCCGTCGAGAACACGATTGCGCTCAGCACGATGCCGGCCTGCGCCAGGCTGTTAAACTGGGTCACCAGCGACAGCATCATCAGGAAAATCGCGATCAGGAACGCTTTGCCCAGGAAGGCAATGGCCGAGGCCTGGTCTTCATCCTGGCCCGCGAACTTGATGCTCACGCCGTCCGGCAATTTTTTGCCGGCCAGTGCCGCTTTGATCTGGGCGATCTTCTCGGCCGCCAGTACGCCTTCCTCGACGTCGGCTTCGATTTTTAGCACCCGCCGTCCGTCGGTGCGGTTGACGACACCGGTCTTCGGCGAGGGGTCGAGCGTCACGAAATTCGAGATCGGCACGGCGCCGTTGGGTGTCGGGATGCGGAGCCGCCGGAGCTGATCGAGCGTACGGTAGTCCTTGGTCAGGCGGACGGTGATGTCGACTTCTTCCTGGGCATCGTCGGGGCGATACTCGGCGACCTTCACGCCGTTGGTGACGAGCCGCACGACGGTGCCAAGGAGCGTGATGTCGACGCCGAACTTCGCCGCCTTCTCGCGGTCCACGTTGAGGCGCCATTCAATGCCGTCGAGCGGACGGCTGT
>JAJFFI010000140.1 GCA_021776755.1 Alphaproteobacteria bacterium
CTTTCCTCGCCTCGGTCGGCTCGGTCGCCCCGTTCATCGGCCTGTTCGGCACGGTCTGGGGCATCATGAACGCGTTCCAGGCAATCGCAATCTCGAAGAGCACCAATCTCGCGGCCGTCGCCCCCGGCATCGCCGAAGCGCTGTTCGCGACCGCCCTCGGTCTGGTCGCCGCGATTCCGGCGGTCATCGCCTACAACAAGCTCTCGAACGACGTGTCGCGGTATGCCAACCGGCTCGATGCATTCTCGGGCGAATTCAGCGCGATTCTCTCGCGCCAACTTGACGATTAGGCGCAAGCGATGGCTGTACAGCTCGATCGAGGACAGGCCCGCGGCAGACCCGGCAGCACGCGTGTGCGCTACCGCCCGATGGCCGAGATCAATGTCACGCCCTTCGTCGATGTGATGCTGGTGCTGCTCGTCATCTTCATGGTCACCGCGCCGCTGCTGACTGTCGGTGTGCCGGTCGACCTGCCCGAGACCGCGGCCAAGCCGATCGCCGAACCCGACGAACCGCTGGTCATCACGGTCGACAAGTCGGGCCAGGTCTACATCCAGGAATCCAAGATCGAGCTCGACACGCTGGTCGAGAAGCTCAAGGCGATTACCGCCAACAAGCCCGACACCCGCATCTACATCCGCGGCGACAAGGACCTCGCCTATGGCGTGGTGATGCAGGTGATGTCGACGACGACCGCGGCGGGCTTCACCAAGGTCGCGCTGATTACCGACTCGGCGACTGCGGCCGCGGGCGGCAGCAAGGCCAAAGACAAGAAGAAGTGAGATCCCAAAGGCTCGTATGCGATATGGCGTTCTCCTATCCATGGCATTTCACGGAGCGCTCGTTGCGCTCCTGATCTTCGGGTTGCCGACGCCCGCGGCGACCATGCGTTTTGAGGACAAGCCGATCCCGGTCGAGATCCTCGACATCTCCCAGCTCACCAACCTGCCGAAGCAGAAAGCCAAGCAGGACCCGAAGGTCCGCGAGGCCGAGAAGGTCGAGCCCAAGGCCAAGCCGGCGCCACCGACGCCCCGTGAGTCGCCGGACGTGGAAAAGCCGGAGCCCGTGAAGGTGCCCGAGGCGCCGAAGGCCGCCGAGAAAAAGGCCGAAGAGCCGAAGGAGCCCGAGAAGAAGGCCGAATCGCCGCCCGAGAAACCGAAGGAAGTCGCGAAGATTCCTGACAAGCCCAAGGAAAAGCCGAAGGCGAAGCAAAAACCCGAGCGCAAAGCCGAGAAGCCTGCCGCGAAAAAGAAGGCCCGGAAGAAACCGGCCAAGCCGAAACAGAAAACCGCCAAGGCACCGAAGCCCGAGCGCAAGAAGAAGCGCCGCAAGGTCGACAACCTCTCGAGCGTCCTGAAGTCGGTCGAGAAGATGAAACGCACCCGCACCGCGCCCGAGCCGGTCGAGAAGACCAAGCAGACCGCGTCGGTCAGCCGCACCAGCCGTGACAACAGCCTCTCGATTTCCGAGGAAGACGCGATCCGGCGCCAGTTCAAGTCGTGCTGGAACCTCGACCTCGGCTTGAAGGACGTCGAGTCGATGGTGGTTTCGGTCCGCGTCTACCTGAACCCGGACATGTCGGTCCGCGACGCCCGTATTCTTGACCGCGTTTCGGGCGCCAATCCGTTCTACCGGGCGTTCGCCGAAAGCGCTCGGCGCGCGGTGCGGAACCCGTCCTGCTCGCCGGTCAACATCCCGGCGAGCCGCTACGCGGTGTTGAAGACCTTCGTGCTGCGGTTCCGCGCCCAGGATATGTACTGACCCGCCACGCAGCACCTGCACCCGGTGTGCCGGCACCGCCGCGTCACAATTTCGACCCGCTTCCGCGATACCAGAACCCAGGCGCCCTGAACGGGCCACGGGCTGTGGTACGCCACGCAGATTTGCGCTACTCAGTCAGCAAGCAAAGACAACGGTGGGGAGGGAGATGGACATGATCGCGACCTTGCGGAACCGGGCCAGTGGAATGGTCCGGCAAGCGGCCTTCGCGGCCGCGCTGACGGCGGGCCTCGCGCTTGCCGCGGGCAGCGTCACTGCCGAGCCCACAATCGACGTCGGCGGCGCGGGCTCGCGCGATCCGATGAAGATCGCCGTCACCGATTTCCACGGCAGCGACTCCCAGGCCTCGAAGTACGGCGCCGATATCGCGGGCGTGATCGCGGCTGATCTCGAGCGGTCGGGGCTGTTCGCGCCGATCAACAAGGACGCCTTCATCCAGAAGCCCGAGGAGCTCCAGAAGACCGTGCGCTTCCAGGACTGGCGGCTGATCGGCTCCGAGGTCATGGTCACGGGCTCGGTCAAGACCGAGGGCAACGGCCAGCTTCGCGTCGAATTCCGGCTCTGGGATGTCGGCGGCGAGTCGCAGATGGTGGGCCGCGCCTACGAGTCGCCGGCGTCGAACTGGCGCCGCGTCGCCCACAACATCGCCGACGCTATCTACGAACGCATCACCGGCGAGAAAGGCTACTTCGACAGCCGCGTCGTGTTCGTCGCCGAAAGCGGCCCGCCGACGCGCCGGGTCAAGCGGCTCGCGATCATGGACCAGGACGGCGCCAACGTGAAATTCCTCACCACCGGCGCCGAGCTCGTGCTGACGCCGCGGTTCTCGCCGTCGACCCAGGAAATCACCTATCTCTCGTATTTCAACAACCGCCCGCGGGTGTACCTGCTCAACATCGATACCGGGCGTCAGGAGGTCGTTGGCGACTTCCCCGGCATGACGTTTGCGCCGCGCTTCTCGCCCGACGGCAACCGGGTCGCCATGAGCATGACGACCGGCGGCGGTGCCAACATCTACCTGATGGACCTCCGCTCGCGCCAAAGCGTGCAGCTGACCAACAGCCCGGCCATTGACACCTCGCCCTCGTTTTCGCCCGACGGCTCCCAGATCGTCTTCGAATCCGACCGCGGCGGCTCCCAGCAACTCTACCTGATGGGCGCGAGCGGCGGCGGTGCCTCCCGCATCAGCCAGGGCGACGGGCGTTATGCGACCCCGGTCTGGTCGCCCCGCGGCGACATGATCGCGTTCACCAAAATGACCGGCGGGCGCTTCTACATCGGCGTCATGC
>JAJFFI010000015.1 GCA_021776755.1 Alphaproteobacteria bacterium
CCGTTGTGGGGGAGACCCTTGCCCTTCTCGCCGGAGAATAGTCTGATCGCGCCATGACCCAGACCGCGATCCCCTGCGTCCTGATGCGCGGCGGAACCTCCAAGGGACCCTATATCAAACTCTCCGATCTGCCCGAAGACCGGGAGACGCTGGCCGCCGTGCTGCTCGCGCTGATGGGTTCGCCCGACGACCGGCAGATCGACGGTCTCGGGGGTGCGGCCTGGCTGACCACGAAGGCCGCCTTGGTCGGCCCCTCGGACCGCGACGACGCCGACGTCGACTATCTCTTCGGCCAGGTGCTGATCGTACGGGGCCACGTCGATTTCGCCCCCAACTGCGGCAACATGACCTCGGGCGTCGGGCCATTCGCGATTGAGACCGGTATGGTCGACGCCACCGGCGACGAGACCACCGTCCGCATCCACAACGTCAACACCGGCGCGCTGATCGAGGCGATCGTCCAGACCCCGGGCGGCGAGGTGCAATACGACGGCGATGCCGCGATCGACGGTGTGCCCGGAACGGCCGCGCCGGTGATGCTGTATTTCTCGGGCGTCGTTGGTTCGAAGACCGGCAAGCTGCTCCCCACCGGCAAACCCGCCGACACCTTCAGCGGCCTCGAGGTTTCCTGTGTCGACACGGCGGTGCCGATGGTCATCGCGCGGGCGTCCGACATGGGCAAGACCGGATACGAGAGCAAGGCCGAACTCGATGCCGATACGGACTTCCTCGCCCGGCTCGAGGCCATCCGCATCGAGGCCTCCCACGCGATGGGACTTGGCGATCCCACCGGCAGCGTGGTGCCGAAATTCTGTATCGTCTCCGAACCTAAATCCGGCGGCACTATAAACGCGCGCTATTTCGTTCCCCAGGAATGCCACGCCACCTTCCCGCTCACGGGCGGCATGTGCCTGTCGGCCGCCAGCGTGATCGACGGCACCGTCGTCCATTCGGTCGCCGACATCCCCGGCGGCAACGAGCTGACGCTGGCCATCGAGCATCCGGTCGGTATCCTTGAAACCGCAATCGAATACAGCGGCACCCGCACGGCGCCCACCATCGACCGCGTCGGCTTCGTCCGCACCGCGCGGAAGCTGATGGAAGGCACTGCCTTCATTCCGGCGCGCGTTTGGGACGGGAAGCGGTAACTCACCGCAAGCTCAATGCCGGTCGAGGAAATCCCCCGCCGCCTTGTGAAACGCCTCCGGATTCTCGAGCGCGACGATGTGCCCGGCGTCGGGGATCACCACCTGCTCGGCACCCGGGATGAGGCCCTTGGCCTCGCGCTCCAGAATATCCGGCGGCGCACCCTTGTCCTTCTCGCCGCCGAGGATGAGGGTCGGTGTCTTGATGCGGTGGAGTTCGGGGCCGTAGGCAAGCTGCTTGAGTGCGGCGCAAAGACCCGCGTGGCCCACCGGGTTCGTGGTGACGATCATCTTCCGTACCCGGTCGAGGACGGGCGGGTTCGCCGCCACCGTTTCGGGCGTGAACCAGCGCGCGATCGTGAGGTCCGCAAGCGCCTCCATGCCTTCGTCGCGGGCAACATCGATGCGGTGCTGGAAATAGTCGGCGTAGTCCTCGGGCGCATTCGGGCGCGAGTCGCAGGCGATCAGCGACCGCAGCCGGTCGCCATGATCGATCGCGAGCCCGTAGCCGATCATCCCGCCGATCGAGAGCCCGATCCAGTGGGTCTTGCCGATCCCCGCTGCGTCCAGGATCGCCAGCGAATCGGCGACCAGCATCGGGAAGTCATACGGCCCCTCGGGCGCGTCCGAGCCGCCGTGCCCCCTGTGGTCGTAGCGGAACACCCGGTAGCGGTCCTTGATCGTGTCGACGAAGTCGTCCCAGAGCGTAAGATTGTTCGCCAGCGCGTGGGAGAGCGTCACCCAGGGGGCACCCTCTTTCCCGTCAACGCGGCAGTTATAGGTCACGCCCCGCGCGGTGATTTTCATCGTCTCGCCAGATGTCTCGCCCAATGTTCGTCCCCTTACACCAGTCCGTGTTCGTTCAGAAATTCGAGCATCGCCGCGCGGCACGCTTCCGGCGCCTCGAGCTGCAGCATGTGTCCCGTATCCGGGATCGCCTGATAGACATATCCGCCCTCGGCGGCGAGTGCCTGGTTCGCGACCCCCGTCGGCGGTCCCTTCGCTTCCGGGTCCGCGCCGATCAGCTTGACCGGGCCGGCGAAAGCGGTGGCCGGCGGCCACAGATCCAGCGTCAGGGCGGCGAGATAGATCGACGCCTCGAGCTCGCGCCGGCATGCCAGCACAAAATGATCGTTCTCCTTGCGCAACGTCGCCGCGGCCATCAGCGCATGCGCGCCCTCGGTCCAGCGGGACGCCGCCTTGCCTTCGCGGAGTTCGGCGGCGCATTCGTCGGCGCTGTCATAGCGTTCGCGCCGGTTCATCGCGAACTCGACCAGCCGGCGCTCGAAGGCCGCCATCTTCTCATAGAGCGCGTGACCGGGCGGCGGCACGTTGGGCGGATCGAACAGGATCAGCGCATCCCACACCCAGCCGACCTCGGCCGCATGCTTCATTGCGGCCCGTCCGGACATCGAGTGGAACACGCCGACGCATTTCGCCGGACCGAGCCGCGCCGTCACCTGGGCATGGATCGTGCCGAGGTCGCGGGAGATCTGGTGATAGTGATGCCCGTCCGCGCCGGCCGGTTCATTCTGGCCGTGGTTCCTGATATCGAAGACAATGACGTCGAAGTCGTCGCGGAGCGGCCCCCAGAACGGCCAGTAGGCGTCGATCGCGAAGCCATTGCCGTGGCTAATGAACAGCCGCGTCGTACCCGGCTTTCCGTGCCGCCGGATGCGGATCACGGCGCCATCGGTCATGGTCAGATCGAAGATTTCGGCGGGTTCTGGAATGGCGTGCGGCATGGCATCTGGAAGCTGGTCACGAAGTCGGGTTATATTCGTACACAAACAATAGTCGTGCAAGCCGCGACACCGCCAAACCGGAGAAAGAGTCCATGTCCTATAGCCTCGAAGACTTCTGCGCGGATGCCCGCGCCAGCCTGAAAGACAAAGCCGGAGCCGACGCGCGCCAGATCATCAAGGCCCGTCTCGAGCGGCTGCTGACGAACGCGGATTTCGTCGCGGAACACGCCGGGCCGAAGGCCGAAGCGGGAATCAAGACCATCCACCGCGACGCCGAAACCGGCATGAACGTGCTGGTGCACGTCTATGCCGAGGCCAAGGCCGCCCCGCCCCACGACCACGGCGACAGCTGGGCGGTCTACGGCCAGGCGGCGCTCCACACCGACATGACGGTCTGGCAGCGCACCGACGACGGCGGCACGGCGGGCAAGGCGAGCGTCGAACCCGCGGAGTCCTTCCGCCTCGAGCCCGGCATGGCCGGCGTGTTCGAGCCCGGGCAGATCCATTCGCTGAGCTTCCCCGCGGGCGCGCGCTTTGTCCGCGTCACCGGCACCGACCTCAAGACCATCGCGACCCGGCGGTTCGACCCCGACGCCGGCACGGTTCTCGAAGACAAGGGTGTTTCGGGCGTCGCGAAGACGTAAACTGCGGGACATGGCTTCCGTCTATCAGCTCGCCAACGTGCAGGACTTCGTTGGCCAGGAAATCGGCCTGTCCGACTGGGTCGAGATCGGCCAGGAGCGCATCGACACCTTTGCCGACGCAACCGACGATCATCAGTGGATTCACACCGACCCGGTCCGCGCCGCCGCCGAGACGCCCTTCGGCGGCAGCATCGCGCACGGCTTCCTGACGCTCTCGATGCTCTCGAAATTCCTCAACGAGATCGGCGCCGTGCCCGACGACAGCGGCATGGCGGTGAACTACGGCATGGACAAGGTGCGCTTCATGGCCCCGGTGCCGGCGGGGTCGCGCATCCGCTGCCGCACGGTGCTCGAATCGGCCGACAGCAAACCCGGCAACCGCATCCTGATCCGCACCGTGAATCGCATCGAGATCGAGGATCGCCCGCGCCCGGCCATGACGGCGGTATTCCTCTTTCTCGTGGGGCCCTGATGGCAAAAGGCGGCAAGCAGAAAAAGCGCGGCAAGGAAACCCGCAGCCGCTCGGAACGGAAATCGAAAAGCGAGCAGTTCGCGATCGACGCGATGAAGGCGTGCCAGAACCTGCTGGGGGCCGAGCCCGACAAAATGGAACGGCCCGGCGGCACGTCGCGCACATCCGTCCGCATGCATATCGGCGACGGCACGGTCATCGTCACCCGCCGCGAGAGCAGCCGGCGCGCCAAGCTCGAGGCTGAAGTCCTGCGCGCGCTCACCGCCGAGGGCGCGCCAGTGCCGAAGTTGCTGGCATTCGACGGCGACTGGTTGATCCAGCAGGACCTCGGCGGCGGGCGGCTATCAGTCGAATTCGCCAACGCCGACGAAAGCGGTGTCCATCGCTGGCTCGAAGCCGCGGTGACGTCGCTGCGGAACGTGCACGATGCCGGGCGGCGGGCAGGTCTCGAGGAACGCGTGGCAACGATCGGCAGCGACCCGGACTGGGTCCGGCAGATCGCGCTGATGCCGGTGCGTGTGGGTGAGCGCATTGAGCGGATGCCGCCCGAGCTCAACCTCGACGGCATCGTCGACCTTCTCAAGGTGCGGCGCCCGACGCTGATCAAGTGGGATGCGCGGCCGGGCAATGCGTCGGCCAATGCGGACGGCACGGTCGGCTGGTTCGACTGGGAGCATTGCGGATCGCGGAACCGGCTTGATGACCTTGCCTGGCTGATGGGCTGCGAGTTGCTGCCCTACTGGCCGGCCGCCGAGAAGGCCGTGCTCGACGCCCATCTGCCGGCCTTCGCGGACGGCATGGACCTCGCCGAAGCCCGGGCCTATCTCGGCGCCTATGGCGCATTTCACATGAGCGTCCGGCTCGACCTGATCGTGCGCTACCGGCTCGAGGACCGGGAGTGGTGGGACGAAGCCTACTGTCTCGACAAGGACAAGGTTGGCGTCACCTATGACAGCGCGTGGCGCACCTGCACCCGGGCGGCCCACTGGGCGTCGCAATGCGAGCTCACCGCCCCGCTTTCCAAATGGTTCCTCACCGTACGCGACGGCATTCCGGAAACCTGACCTGCACCGCGCCCGAACAGGCCAGCGGCCTGGGCCCCAGAACGGGCCAGCGGCCCAGGGTGGTGGCCCCGGGCCGCTGATCCCGTTCGCCGGCCCCCCTGACCGGCGCGCGGTTTTCTAGCTGTCGATCACGATGGGTCCCGACATGTCGCTCAGCAGGTCCATGCCCGGGCCGGCGCCCATCTCCGCCATCTGGTCCGGCGCGTTGCCGCCGCCACCGCCCTGCGGAGCGGCGCCGAGCAAGCCACCGAAATCGTCGAGTCCGCCCATGTCGAGCACGCTGTCGAGACTGATCGTATCGGAGGCCATTTCGAAGCCCTGGCTGTCACCGGCATCCTTCTGCTCGTGACGATCCTCGTTGCGCTCCTGGTCCCGGCCGCCTTTGCCGCCGCTCCGGTGCTGGCTGACAAACCAGTCGCCGCCCCAGTTCCCCGAGAACACCCTGCCACCGCCGCCGCCGAGATCGACCGCCGAAACCGTCGTGGCATCGCCGTGAAGCTCCGCGCCGCTGGCGGCGTGACCGTCGCCTGCCGTCCAGCCGTCGCCGTCATCATGCGCCGTGCCGCCATCGCCGAACACGGCATATTTGGCAGTCTGCGCCGGGGCGTAGTCCGAGCCCCCCGATCCGCCGGAGCCGCCAGACCCGCGATGGCCGCCCGATCCCGAGCCTCCGCCACTGCCCCAGGCGTAGTCCCTGTGGTCGCCGGAGCCGGACCCTTTGTCCGAGCCCTTGCCGGAACCCGACCCGGAGCCCTTGTGCTTACCGGAACCGGAGCCGGAGCCCGAGCCGGAGCCCTTCTTGGAGCCCTTGCCCCTGGAGCCGCTGCCCTTCGAGCCGCTGCCCCTGGAGCCCTTGCCGCTGCCGGAACCGCTGCCCTTGCCCCAGGCATAATCCTTGTGATCGCCGGAGCCTGAGCCCTTGCCAGAACCCGAGCCCTTGCCCGATCCAGAGCTCTTGCCAGAGCCGGAGCCCTTCGAGCCATTGTGCTTACCCGAGCCGGAACTCGAACCTTTCGATCCGTTGTGCTTGCCGGAACCGGAACCCGAGCCCTTCATCGAGCCTTTGCCGCTTCCACTGCCGGAGCCGCTGCCCTTGCCCCAGGCATAGTCCTTGTGATCGCCGGAACCGGACCCCTTGCCCGATCCCGAGCCCTTACCGGAGCCGGAGCCTTTCGACCCGTTGTGCTTGCCCGAGCCAGAGCCCGAACCCTTCTTCGAGCCGTTGCCCTTGGAGCCGGTGCCCTTGGAGCCCTTGCCGCTTCCGCTGCCGGAGCCGCTGCCCGAGCCCCAGGCATAATCCTCGTGGTCGCCCGAGCCGGACCCCTTGCCCGATCCGGAGCCCTTGCCGGAGCCGGAGCCTTTCGAGCCCTTGCCTTTGGAGCCGCTGCCCTTTGAGCCGCTGCCCCTGGAACCATGCTTCCCGGAGCCGCCGGAACACCAGCCCTTCGACCCGTGCTTGCCGCTGCCCGAGCCCGAACTCTTCTTGGAGCCCTTGCCCTTGGAACCGGAACCCTTGGAGCCTGTGCCTTTCGAGCCGTAGTTGCCGCTACCGGAGCCAGAGCCCGTCTTCGAACCCTTGCCTTTGGAGCCGCTGCCCTTCGAACCGCCCTTCGAACCCTTGCCGCTGCCCGAACCAGTGCCCTTGCCGTACTGCGTGCCGGAACCGCTCCCCTTCGAGCCGTGCTTGCCGCTGCCCGAGCCGGAGCCCTTCTTGGAGCCTTTGCCGTTCGAGCCCGAACCCTTGGACCCCTTCGATCCCGAGCCCTTCGACCCGCCGCTGCCGCCGCCCCATGATGGGTCGTAATCGTCCGAGCCGTGGAACAGCGGATCGTGACGGTCGATGCCGCCAGACAGATAATCGCTCGAGCCGAAATCGCCTGACTTCTGATCACGATTGGACATGGGGGACCTCCAGGAAACTTATTGTTAAGAGTTCATTAATCCAGATTAAGACTTCGTAAATAGTTAATTGCAATAGCGAAATAAAATTAACCATTCCTAATTAGTGATGGTTAATATTGAAATCAAAACAGTAAACGGAGAGCTGAATAAGTATTACTCCCTTGCGGAAAACGGTTAATGAATCAGCAAAAATTTTAGAAAGATTGTAAAAAAATAGTTTTTACTTCTGCCGCGCCTGGATTTGCGCAAAGCCTTAACTGTTGCCCCAGTAAACCGGGCGATCCGCGTAATCGCCGGGCCCGCCGGCTTCCGTCGCAGCAGTATCTGCGCCAGGGCGGTGCGCACGGTTTCTCGCAAAAAAAAATTCGCCGGCCGTGCATTTTGGAACAGCGGCACGCGTACGATTGACCCGAAAGGGCAGAACCGCCTAGATATCGGGATCACCCCGCCGGCCTCCACAGCAAGACGGACACGCACCCGATGCCCATCGATTTCACACTGCCCCCGGAAATAGCCAGAACCTGCTCGGATCTGCGGGAATTCATCCGCGATGAAGTCATCCCGATCGAAGCCGACCGGGCGAACTGGGACGCGCACGAGAACATCAGGCTCGATGTCCTCGACGGCCTCCGCGAGAAGGCCAGGGCGCGCGGCCTCTGGGCGCCGCAGATGCCGAAGGACCGCGGTGGCATGGAACTGCCGATGACCGGCTGGGCGGCGTTCTACGAAGAAGCCAACTACTCGATCTTCGGGCCCTGCGCGGTGAACTGCGCTGCTCCCGACGACGGCAACATGAACGTGCTCAACAAGGTCGGCACCGAGGCGCAGAAGGAGAAGTGGCTGCAGCCGATCATCGACGGCAAGGTGCGCTCGGCCTTCGTGATGACCGAACCGCACCCGGGCTCGGGCTCGGACCCGACCATGATGCTGACCACCGCCGAGAAGAAGGGCGGCAAATACGTGATCAACGGCCACAAGTGGTTCATCACCGGCGCCGAGGAAGCGGCTCACTTCATCATCATCGCACGCACTTCCGACGACAAGCGCAACGGCCTGTCGGCCTTCGCATTCCACCGCGACGATCCGGGCTGGGAGATTATCCGCCGCATCGAGATCATGGGGCCCGAGGAACACGGCGGGCATTGCGAGCTCAAGTTCGACGGTCTCGAAATCCCGGAGGAAAACCTGCTGATGAACGAGGGCGACGGCCTGCGGCTGACACAGATCCGCCTCGGCCCGGCCCGGCTCACCCACTGCATGCGCTGGCTCGGGCTTGCCAAGCGGTGCATGGAGATCGCCGCCGCCTACACGGCCGAGCGCGAGAGCTTCGGCGTGAAACTCGCCGACCGCGAGTCGGTTCAGATCGCCATGGGCAAGGTCGCGCACGGAATCCACATCGGCCGGCTGCTGGTGATGCACGCGGCCTGGAAGCTCGACCAGGGCGACCTTGCGCGGAAAGAGGTGTCGATGGCCAAGAACCATGTCGCCGACACCCTGCATCTGGCCGCCGACACCGCGCTCCAGCTTCAAGGGGCGAAGGGCTATTCCAAGGATACCATCGTCGAGTGGGTTTACCGCTACTGCCGCCAGGGCCGCCTCGTCGACGGCGCCTCCGAGGTGCACCAGATGGTGATGAACCGCTTCTACCAGAAAGAGGGCCTCGACTACTGGAAGTGGGGCGTTTGCCCTGGCGCCCGACCCGCCGCGCGCTGCTGGGCGCGGGCGCCGCCCTTCCCCGCGCGACGCCGGCGTGGCGGTTGCTGAGTGCCGCCACCTCCACGCCTGATGTCGTCGTCATCGGCGCGGGCATGGCGGGGCTTGCCGCCGCCAAAACATGCATCGCCGCCGGCAAGACCGTCACCGTCGTCGAGGCGCGCAACCGCATCGGCGGGCGGGCCTGGGCCGAGACCACGACATTCGGCATCCCCTATGATCACGGCTGCGCCTGGCTGCATTCGGCGGACGCCAACCCGCTCACCGCGATTGCGAAATCCTTCGGCATCGAGACCGTGCCCGACAGCGACGACACCGAGGCCTGGTGGCTCTACGACGGCGCCAAAGAGGCGAGCGACGACGATCACGAGGCGGCGGTCGCGGCCTATGAGCTGCTCGAGACGCGCATCGACGAAGCGGGCGACGAAGGCCTCGACGTTGCCGCGAAAAAGTATCAGCCCCCCGGCAAATGGGGCGAACTTGCCGCCAGCCTCGTCGGCCCGCTCGAGGCTGGCGTCGATCTCCACGACCTTTCGACCATGGACGTCTACAACCAGATCGGCACCGGCGTCGAATGGCTGGTGCCGGGCGGCATGGGCAACATCGCCGCGCGCTATGGCCTGGATGTAAAGGTCCAGCTCGGCACCCGGGTCACCGGTGTCGCCTGGACCGGAACCGGCGTGAAGGTCGAGACCACCAAGGGTGCGATCGAGGCGAAGGCCGCGGTGGTTACCGTCCCGACCGGCGTGCTCAAGACCCTGAAATTCACGCCGGCCCTGCCCGGCTGGAAGCGGGATGCCATCGGCAACACCCCGATGGGGCTGCTCAACAAGATCAGCTTCTTGTTCCGCGAAAACGTGCTCGAGGCCGACCCCACGACCCACATGAGCCAGCACCGGGCCGACAACCGCCACACCGGGTTTTTGCTCAATGCCTTCGATACCAACCTCGCGATCGGCTTTATCGGCGGCGACGCGGCCTGGCAGCTCGAACGACTCGGACCGAAGGCGATGGTCGACTTCGGCCTCTCGGTCCTGAAGGACATCGGTGGCAGCGAGGTAGCCAAGGCGGTCACCAAGACCCACGCCACCCGCTGGGGCAGCGACCCGTTTGCCCTCGGCGCCTATTCGGCCTCGAAGCCCGGCCACGCCAAGGAGCGCGCCAATCTCGCAAAACCCGTCGGCGGCAGGCTGTTCTTCGCCGGCGAGGCCTGCTCGCCAAAATGGGCGACCCAGCTCCCCGGCGCCTGGCTGACCGGCATCGAGGCCGGCACGGCGGCCGCGGCGGCAGGCTGAACGCGCCTATGTTGCGTTGCACAATATCTTGACGGGCACCAAACCCAACCGTATACAGGTAGCAAGAAAACTTATGCTGCAATGCAGCAATAACTGGTGCAAAATCAAGTCCGGGAGATCGACCATGACCACCACCCTGCTCCGCGTCGCGCTGGCGGCAGCCCTCGCCTCCTCGCTCGCACTCGCCGCCTGCGGCGACGGCAAGCCGAAGCCGTCCGAGGTTGCCTATGGCGACATCAAGGCCAAGGCGGCCGACGCGGACGCGCTGAAGGCGTCGTTCAGCAAGGACTACACCGGCAAGCATGTGGTCTGGTCGGGCAAGGTCGTCGAGTCCAAGCAGGAACACGGCGACGACTTCGCGATCATCACCAAGCTCTATGTCGACATGGACGGCGGCCCCGCGGATGTGTCCTTCAAGGTCCTGCCGTCCGAGGCCGAGGCGCTGAAGGCGGGCGACGAGGTGAAGTTCAAGGGCACCATCACCGAATACAAGCTGACCGACGGCCAGATCGTGATCGAGCTTGCGGGCGCCAAGCTGATCCAGGAAAAATCCTGACCGCTCGCGCGGATGGCACGGTCCGCCGGGCCATAGCCTAGCGCCATGCGGCTCGGCATCGATACCGGCGGCACGTTCACCGACGTG
>JAJFFI010000141.1 GCA_021776755.1 Alphaproteobacteria bacterium
GCCCAGCGCCGCCTCGACGGTTCCGGCGAGGACAGCAACGATGACAAGACCCTCGCCGCCAAGATCACCGGAGACCCGCGCTATGCTGAACTGGCGGCGACCGAGCAGTTCATCCTGAGCCTCACCGAGAACGGCTTCGGCAAGCGGACCTCGGCCTACGAATACCCGCAGAAGGGCCGGGGCGGGCAGGGCGTCCTCGATATCGACACGTCCCCCAAGCGCAACGGCGCGGTGGTCGCGACGTTCCCGGTCGAGGATGGCGACGACATCGTGCTGGTGTCCGACGGCGGCCAGATCATCCGCGTGCCGGTTGGCGGCATTTCGATGCAGGGCCGGCGATCCCAGGGCGTGCGGGTCTTCGACGTCGAGGACGGCGAGAAGGTCGTCTCGGTCTCGCATCTCGCGGAGGTTGCCGGCGAAGTTGAAGACGCGGAAGATGATGAGTCACCGGACACGCCGCCCGGTCCCGCATCCGGCGACGATCCCGAGCCGCCCGCCGCCGCCGAGTAACCGCCGCCTAATAACCGACGGCCAGGCAGGCCAGCAACACATATTCGGGATTATTCCTGACATCGGGCCACGTGCTTCGCTATAAACAGCCAGGGCAGCCAGAGCGCGGGACTAACCCGTGCCAATCGCGCTGTCCGGGGACAAGCAGAAGCGAGGCGGTATGAGCGGCAAGCGCATCGGCGTCTATCCGGGCACGTTCGACCCGATTACCAATGGTCATGTCGACATCATCGAACGGGGCACCAAGCTCGTCGATCATCTGGTCGTCGGCGTCGCGGTAAACGCCGGCAAGAATCCGATGTTCACGCTCGAAGACCGCGCGGCCATGGTCGCGCATGAACTCGAGGCGCTGAGTTCAGGCAACGGCTGCACCGTCGAGGTGCGCCCGTTCGAGACCCTGCTGATGAAGTTCGCCGAGGATGTCGGCGCCTCGCTCATCCTGCGCGGCCTCCGCGCGGTGTCCGACTTCGACTACGAGTTCCAGATGGCCGGCATGAACGCGCGCCTGAACGACGTGATCGAGACGGTCTTCCTGATGGCAAGCGAGACCAACCAGTTCATCTCGTCGAGCTTCGTCAAGGAAATCGGCCGTTACGGCGGCGACATCTCGAGCTTCGTTTCGCCCAATGTCCACGACAGGGTCACGGCCGCACTGAAATAAGGGCGTGCCCGGCCCGCAAACGGTTGACCGGGCAGGGGCCGCTCCCTATGTTCCGCCGCACCTTCGCCGGAGAAAATCATCCTTCGGCCTCATCCTGAGGAGCGCAGCGTCTCGAAGGACGAGACCGAAGGGCAGCCAAATAAGGGCGCGTAGCTCAGCTGGTAGAGCAGCTGACTTTTAATCAGCGGGTCACAGGTTCGAGTCCTGTCGCGCTCACCAAACAAAACCCTGTCAAGTCAATGACTTGGCGGGGTTTTTTGTGCGCAGTGCGCAGCTACTGCGCGCGGGTTCGGCGGCCGGTGACGGAGAGGGGGCCGGTTTCGATGATCTGTGTCTTGGGCGGGGTGCCTTGCCCGCCGCCTGGCGGGGCGGGGCGGCTGCCGCCCGTGATGCGGAGGGTGCCGGTTTCGACGGCTTTGGCCTCGCGTTGCCTGGCAAGCCCGGTGACGCGGAGGCCCGCGGTCTCGATCGCCTGAGCCGCACGGCGGCCTTGCGCGCCCGTGATCCGCAGCGCATCCGTTTCGACCGCCGTGGCTCGGGCCCGCCTGCCGGCAATCGTCAATTGTGAGGTCTCGACGACCTGCAACTGGCCGGACGGCCTGCCGCCGCGGCCTGCGATCTGAAGCGGCGCGGTTTCGATCACACGGCTGCCACGCCCGCGCCCGGCGATCTGCAACTGATCCGTCTCAATGACAGCCGTACCGCGTCCGCGCCCGGCGATCTGCAGCCGATCCGTCTCGATAACCGCCGTTCCGCGTCCGCGCCCGGCAATCTGCAGCCTGTCCGTGTCGACAACCTGGGGACCGCGCGGCGGCTCGGCGACGGGTTCCGGTTTTTCAGGGGGCGGGGCTTCGGCGCGGGGCTCCTCCGGCGGCGGTTTTTCTTCCGCCGGTAGCGGCAGGGTCGCCTCGGCGCCACCGCCTGTACCTGTGCCTGTTCCGGTTGCGCCGGCCGTGCTGTCGGGGCCATCCGACAGCCCGAGCCGTGTCATCGTGCGCTCGTACATCTCACGGGCTTCCGGGTCGGTCGCCACCGCCCATGTCACCACGCCCCCGGCAATGGCGGCCGCACCGACCACCCCGAGCAGCACGCCGCCGGTGACCGATCGCATCAGGCTCATGGCGCGCTCCGGAGTTCGGGCGTTATTTGCGATCCAGGGTGCGATCTAGGGATTGTACGGCCCCCCGACCGTGACCACCCGGTCGCTCATGTTACTGGTGCGGGCCCAGCGGGGTGCGTCCTTGCCGCCGGGGACGACCGGCTTGCCGCTTTCGCCGCGATAGACGCCGAGCACGCAGGTGTATTTGGTCACGGCGTCGAGATCGCCCCGGTCGTTGGCGCGCACCGGAACATCGATGGTGCCTTTCACCGCACGGTCGTCGCCGGCGAGAATGCGCTTCTGGCCGGAGAACTGCGTCCGGTTCTTCGCGTCCTGCAGCATGCACTGCACCAAGACGCCCGTGACGCGCGGATGCAGGTCAACCGCCTCGACCGGCACCTTGAAGACGGCGATCGGTTTGTCCTGGGCCAGTGCCGCAGTGCTCGCGGCGGTCACCATCGCTGCCAGCAACGGCACACTGAAAATCTTGCGTGTCATGAAGTCCTCCCTGCCAATCTTGCCCCACCCTGAATTACCGTCGCTCCGAATTTAGGGCAAATTATGCCCGAGTGGCCCCCACAGTGTTATCCAACGAGATCGCGCAGCCGGTAATAGAGCATCGCCAGCATCAGGAGAGGCGTCCGGACCGGCCCGCCGGGGAAGGGCGTGTGCGGTATTTTTGCGAGTGCGTCGAACCGCCCCGCCTGCCCCTGGATTGCGTCGGCCATGAGTTTGCCGCACATGCCGGAAAGCGCCACGCCATGCCCGGAATAGCCGTGGGCGAAATAGATCGTCTTGCCGATCCGGCCGACATCGATCATCCGGTTCATGGTAATCCCGACGTTGCCGCCCCAGCAGTAGTCGAGCTTCGCGTCGGCAAGCTGCGGGAAGACACGCAGCATCCGCGGGCGCATGAAGGCGAAAAGATCCTTCGGCGCGAGCGTCGAATAACTGGCCCGCCCGCCGAACAGCATCCGCCGGTCCCCCGAGAGCCGGTAGTAATCGACGATATTGTTGGTGTCGGCGACCGCGTCGTCATCCCGGATCAGTTCGCGGGCACGCGCTTCGCCCAGCGGTTCGGTCGCGAGGATGTAACTGCCGACCGGCATGATCTTGCGGTGGGTTTCGGGCACCAGTTTTCCGAGATATGCGTTGCCGGCGAGGATGACGTATTTGCAGTGCAACTCACCCGACGGCGTGGTGAGCACGTTCTCGCCGCCCTTGCCGGTGCCGCGGCCGATCGCCGTGACGGGGGACTGCTCGTGGATATGCGCGCCTTCCTTCCGGGCCGCTTCTGCAAGTCCCCTGGTAAACGACAGCGGATGCAAATGCCCGCCGGCCGGTTCCCAGAGTGCGCCGTGATAAATCTCGCTGCCGAGCCGTTCCTCGAGCGTGGCCTTGTCGAGCAGCTTGACGCCATCGTAGCCGTAGCTCTCCCAGACTTTCTTTTCGTGCTCGAGATCCGGCCACGACCGCGCCCTTGTGATCGGGTGCAGATAGCCCAATTTCAGCTCACACTCGATGCCATAGGTGTCGACGCGCTCGCGGATCAGGCTCTTGGCGTCTTCGCCGACCTGGAAAGCGAGTTCGGCGATCTCGCGCCCGACCAGTTTTTCGACTTTCTCGATGCCGCAGGAAAATTCGGTGCCGATCTGACCGCCGCTGCGTCCCGAACAGCCGTAGCCGATGTCCTCGGCCTCGAGCAGGGTCACATCGAACCCGGCCCTGGCGAGCTCGATCGCCGCCGAGAGACCGGTAAACCCACCGCCGACGATGCCGACATCCGCCCGCGCGGCACCCTTCAGGCGCGGCTGGCGGGGAAACGCCTTGGCGCTCGCCCGATACCAGGAGTCGTTGAAGCGGTCGGCGGGTCCCGCAGGTTTGCGGGGCGGCACTTTTTCAGGCTTGGGCGCGCTCATGCGGACCTCAGATACCACTCGTAATCGAGCGATGGAATGTGGCGGTGGAACTTGTCGGCCTCGTAGCGCCGGATCGTGTGGAATGCCTTGCAGTAGCGGGCGCCAAGATACTCCTGAAGGATGGTGCTCTCCCGGAAAAGGTCCAGCGCCTGCTCCCAGCGTGCCGGAAACCGCGGGCCCGGCTGTTCGTAGCCATCGCCACGCACCGGGTCCGGCGGGGCGATCTTGTTGGCGATCCCGTGATGCATCCCGGCGAGCACCGCGGCCAGCACCAGATAGGGGTTCGCGTCGGCACCTGCAATGCGGTGCTCGATCCGGATGCCGGCCGCGTCGGACGGCGGGACCCGGATCGCGACCGAGCGGTTGTTCACGC
>JAJFFI010000142.1 GCA_021776755.1 Alphaproteobacteria bacterium
CATCATCGCCATGCACAAGATGATGCAGGACGAAGACCCGGTGCTGCTGGTGGACGGTGCGGCGGCGGCCAGCCTCTCCGAAGCCCAACTCGAGAAGATCATGGACAGCCCCAAGTTCTGGCGCGACCAGGACCCGAAGACCGTTGAACTCGTCCGCGCGGGCTTCAAGCGCCTCTATCCGGGCTGAGCCCCAAACCCCCGCGGTTGCCCCGCCCGCTCCCCAGACTCGGGAGCGGGCGAGTGCAATCGCGTGCCTTCAAGAAGGAAACTGCCATGAAAAACCTGACCCACTTCCCGGACGACGATCCGCGGACCAAGACGCTTGCCCGGCGCATGGCCGACCCCGGCCGCGAGGCCCGGCGCAACGCCATCCCCGACACCGACTTCGACACCCTGCCACTCAAGGCGCTTGCCGAGAAACACAACCTCCCCGATCTCGACCCCATCGAGACCGCGAGCGTGATCGGCCCCCGCCTCGACGCCAAGGTCGAACGCGCCCGTGCGGAACGCGCGCGCGAAGCGCGGAAATCCACCGCAGAACCTGCGCCGTTCACCCAGCACAATCCACTGCAGCAGGGAACTGCCTTCGGCGATCCGGTCAACACCCCCGGCATCGGCGAGGACCAACGCAATCCGGTTGGCAGTCTGCCGAACCCGGGCGCGGGGCTCAACCGGGGCACCGTCGTGAGCGGGGCGATATTCGCCGAGGCGCCACGGGCTGGAAGCCCGCCGCGTGTCGAGCCGGTGCCTGGCCATCCGAGCGCTGCGGGCAAACCATCCGCCGGGCTCGGGCTCGACCTCGGCGGCAACACGCCACCCGCCGCGCCCGCGCAACCCGCCCCGGCACCCCAGGCCAGCTTCGGCGCTTTCTTCCGCCGCGAACTCGAACGCCACACCGGCAAGCCCTGGGACGTCCTCGTCCGCAGCGGCCAGGACGTCATCGCCGCCGCGCTCCGGCCGCAGTCGGTGCTGCAGGGGAATTTGCCCGGCCCGGCGCCGCAGAACCTGCCCCGCACCGCCCCGCCGCCGGACCGGAGCTTCCGCGCGGCACAGGACGTTGGGATCGCATCCGACGGCGTATCGTCAGGAACTGGCGGCGTCATGCCGCTGGCGATGATTCCCATTGCCGAGTTCACGCCCGACGCCGTTGAGGCGTTGAAAACCGGCCTGGAAATTTTCGAGACTTTCATCGAGGGCAACCCGCCACCGGAGGAGTTCGTCATCGTCGGCCCTGGCGGCGAAGGTTCGCCGGACCTCGTGCAGATGTCCGAAGGGCTGAAGCTCCTCGTCGAGTTCACGCCCATCGGCGCGGCGTTCGGTGTTGCCAAGGCCTATGTCGATTACCGCCGCGCCATCGCCAACGGCGACAAGGAAACCGCGCGGACCAAGGGCATCGAACTGCTGACCGAGATCGGCACTTCGCTCATCGGCCCATTGGGCAAGGGAGCAAGCAAGACGGCTGGCATCATTGGCGACCTCAAGGTTGGCAAGCGCCTGCAGCGCGTGGTCCGCAAGCTGAAATGGAAAAGCGAGGTCAAGGAGGTTTGGGCCGGATTGGACGATTTCACCAAGGGCAAGCTGGAATTGATCGGTTCCGGAAAGCTTGCGATGCGTTCGCGGGACGCGATTGTCCATGCATTGAAAGACGCAAAGAACGTCCGAAACCGTCGAGCAGTCGAGCCAAACTTTGCGAAGCCCGGTGGTCTGGAAGCGGCAAAACGGGACTTCTTCAAAATCATCGATGACGCCGGAGGAGACCCCAAAAAAGTAAACCCGTTTCCCAGCAATGAAATCGATGGGCAGGTCATTTTTCTCCCTGATGGAACCCACATAGCCTGGCGCAATACATCCTCCGATGGACTCCCGACAATCGAAGTTCAGGTGGAGCTCCGTGTGGACGACCGGTTGACGGTCCTCAAAATTCGATATACGGTCGAACCATAATGAGTACAAATAAGCAACAAAAATCGATATACCCCATCGACGTGGACGAGGAGACATTCGAGCGCGAATGGAGCGACGTGTTTTGGCGAGTCTTCGCAAAGGACCGCTACACTTGGTGGACGCCTGGCGAGCCCTGGCCGTTTGCAAACAACGACTGGCCCAAGATTCCGCTGGCATTGCAACCCCTGGCGAGCAGCCCCCGTCATTTCAAAGGCTCAGGGTTTGACGAGTTGCCACACCCTCCTGATCTCGATCCATTTCCGATCTGGGAAATACTCTACCGCGTTGTTCGTGAGGCCGGCGACGACGTTTGGTTGGCGCGTCACTTTGGTGACTTCGAGAGAACCATCTATCACGAAATTCCGTGCGGAATATTTGCCGCCGAACCCTGGCCACCGGAAGAAGGCAGTAGGGTTCGTCACGGCCTGGCAAATATACAAATTCGTGGCTGCGGCACGAGTGGCAGATGGGGCCTAATCGGTGATCATGACGAAATGTCGATCTTCTGTGCCGAACCGGAACTTATGTCGAAATTCGTCGAGCGCGCCGGCGGTCAGGCCAAACTGGAACGGATGTTTGCCGCGCACCTGCTAGCTGAAAGTCTCGAGTGTATGTACGAAGCGGTCTGCAAGCGATTTGGCTGGGTGCCGCTGGATCTGCTGGAGTTGCAGAAATACATAGATCGAGTCTACCCGCCTCGCGATTAGGCAGCGAGCAGACGCATATGATCGAGGCGCTATTCAGCGAGTTGCTGCGCAGGCGATGGCCAATGAATTCTGAATACGAACAACGTCGAGAATGGCCAATCCCAATTGAACCGAAGACCTTCGAGCGCGAATGGCGTGCAAGCTTCGATAGCGTCTTCCTGCCTATCCGACGCGCGCCGTGGTGGGAACCGAATGAACCTTGGCCGTCTGTGCACGACACCTAGCAAATAATCCCGCTCGAGCTTCATCCGCTTCAGTCGCGATACATGCCATGGCCCGATGAACCGGATTCTGACATCACAGACCCTCCGGACCTTGATCCCTATATTGCTTGGGATAAATTGTTCTCGGTTCTCTCGGCAGTTGGAGATGATGTCTGGATCTGTCGGTGCGCACCGGGATTCGAATCATGGGCAAAGATCCAGACTGCGCTTTACGCGTGCGCCCCAATGCCTCCGCCGGAAGGCTATGCTCGTATTACAGGTCTCGCGAACATACCTGTCGAAGGGTGCGGCAAAAGCGCGCGCTGGGCTCTGCTCGGCGATTTCGATGCGTCTGCGGTCTTTGCAGCGGAACCTGCTGTTATGAAACAGTTTTTGGACACGATGGGCGGCGTGGAGAATATCAAATGCCGGTTTGCCTACAGCGCGGTTTGCAACGGCTGGGAAAGAACCTATCCGGATCACTGCACACGATTTGGATGGGCACCGCTGGATCTGGAGCCGTTTGAGAAGATTGCCGGAGAAGTCCACCCACCACTCGACTAGCAGGCACGTCCAATTTGAATGGCGCCATCCGGGAAAAATTCCTCGACGCCGAAACCGGCGAGGTGCGCGTCGACGCGCTTGCCAAGTCCTACCGCGCGCTGGAGCGCAAGCTCTCGGAGGTGACCTCCGGGCGCGGCGCCGGCTCCGATGGCGGCGGCCGCGATGGCCCCAGCCCCGCAAACCTTGCCAACCTCGATCGAGACGGCGACGGCGTCCCCGACGGCCCCGATGGCTAGGACGTCGGAGAGCTCGACGGGCTCGCGAAGCGCGGAAGTCCACCGCAAATCCAACGCCGTTTACCCAGCGCAATCCTCTGAAGCAGCGGTCCGCCTTCGGCGGCCCGGTCAACACTCCGGGCATCGGCAGGGACCAGCACGATCCGGCCGGCGGTCTGCCGAACCCGGGCGCGGGGCTCAATCAAGGCACGGCCGTGAGCGGGGCGATTTTCGGCTAGGTCGTGGACTCATAAGCCCGGGTCCAGAGACGGGTTGAAGCGAGGAGGACGGCGGCGAGGAAGTTTCTGGCGAGCTTGTCGAAGCGGGTGGCGACGCGTCTGAAGTGTTTGAGTTTGTTGAAGAAGCGCTCGACGAG
>JAJFFI010000143.1 GCA_021776755.1 Alphaproteobacteria bacterium
CAGGCGGTAGTTGCCCTGCAGGGTGTGATTGGCGCGGAGCCGCCAGATTTCCTCGCGAAGCCCCAGGGTGAGCTTGGCGTTGCGGTGAATCTCGGAGCCCGCCAGTTGCGCCTCCATGCCCTCGTCGGCCACGGCCGCGGCCGACGGCAGGACAGCGGCAAGCACGGCGGCTGCCAGGAGAGTTCGCGCCTGTTTCGCGATGCTGGTCATGGCGAAATGGTGACGGCCCGGTGGGGCGATTTTGTGGCGCGCCGCCCCGCGCACCCGCGGTCAGATCTGCGAACTCCAAAAGGGGCGCCAAAAGGGGTCAGAGCCCTTTTTCTGCTGCTATAGGAATTATTGCTTGCAATCCGTGTGTTCTTGTTTTATTCTATTGCACTCCGTGTTGCCGCGAGGAACCAGCGCATGACCCGCCTGCCAGCCTGCCCCCCAGCCTGCCCCCAGTCTGCCCAAAAGACCGCGCCCGGCCCGCCGCCCTTTCCTTCATGTTGGCGCCCATGTTGGCCTGCCGCGGCCCCGAAAACGGCGCGATTGCGCCGATCCCGATGCCAACAAAAGCCAACGGTCCGCCAGAGTCGCCGCCAGAGTCGCCCCGGATGGCGCCGCCTCTGCAACGGCAAACGACCCTCATGGAAACCACCCCTAGAGTGCCGATCCGCCCCCGCCGAACAAACTGCCTTCCGACGTGCCGCGGTCGTGGCCGGCAAGATAGCCAAGCCGGAAGATCGGGTCGCGCTTGTAGCGCGTGTCGACATCCGGCGAGCGCCCGGAGTCCATCGACCGGGCGCTCTGATACCCGTCGCCGAATCCGGCCTGGAATCCGGCCCGCCAGGCGGCGATATCCGCGCCGGATGTCAACGCGGACGGCACCGGGACCGGCGGCGCGCCCGGGCTGCCGCTTGCGTGAACACCGCCGCCATTGGCGAGTGGCGCGCAGGCGGCAAGAGGGCCGGCCGCGGCGAGGATCAGGGATGCAATCAGAAATCGTGTCTTCATGGCGTCCTCCCCTGGCGATCTGCCCCGTGGCACGATCGCCTGCGGGGCTCGGTTGCCTTGAAGTATACGCCATCCTGCCGCGCGGGGATGACACCGTTATTCAACTCTTTGTGCGCCAGATCCGGAGGGCTGCGGGGCCGATTGCAGGCGGGCAGGCGAAAGCCTACATTCCGCATATGAGCAAGCTCCCCATCATCGGCATCACGCTCGACTCGGAAGAGGCGGGCGGATACTCGAAATTCCCGTGGTACGCGCTTCGCCAGAACTACGCGGGCGCCGTCATCGAGGCGGGGGGCCTGCCGTTGCCGCTGCCGCACGCGATGAACCGGGTCGAGGCCTATCTCGACAGGATGGACGGCCTCGTGATCACCGGTGGTGCGTTCGATGTCGACCCGGCGATGTTCGGTGACACCGAGACCCATCCGAGTGTGACGCTCAAGGAAGGCCGCACCGATTTCGAGGCGGCCGTCACGCGCGGGATGCTTGAGCGCGACAAACCTGTCCTCGGCATCTGCGGCGGACAGCAGCTCCTCAATGTGCTGCTCGGCGGCACCCTGATCCAGCACATCCCCGACGAAGTGGAAGACGCGCTCGCGCACGAGCAGCCAAACCCGCGGGATGAGCCGGGCCATCCAGTCTCGGTCGCGCGCGGTACGCTGCTGCACGACATCGTCGGTGCCGAGGAAATGTCGGTGAACTCGGCGCATCACCAGGCAGCCAAGGGCATCGGCGATGGGGTGGCGGTTAACTCGAAGGCGCCGGATGGCGTGATCGAGGGCATCGAGGACCCGCGCTATTCGTTCTGCCTCGGCGTCCAGTGGCACCCGGAGTTTCACATCGATCCGGGCGACGCGAAGATTTTCCAGAGCTTCATCCGCGCCGCGGCCTGAGCCACCATGACCGATGCGGAACCCAAAACCGGCGAGCGGATCGCCAAGGTCATCGCGCGCGCAGGCGTTGCGTCGCGCCGGGAGGCCGAGCGCCTGATCGAGCAGGGCCGGGTCACGGTCGACGGCAAGGTGCAGAAATCGCCGGCGCTCAATGTGACGTCCGCCAACGACATCCGGGTCGACGGCGAGGCGCTGAAGAAGCCCGAGGCGATCCGGCTCTGGCGCTATCACAAGCCCCCGGGGCTGATGACCAGCCATAAGGATCCGCAGGGCCGGGCGACCATCTTCGACAACCTGCCGCCGACGATGCCCCGGGTGATCTCGGTCGGCCGCCTCGATCTCAATTCCGAGGGCCTGCTGCTGCTCACCAACGATGGCGGCCTTGCGCGCCACATGGAGCTGCCCGCGACCGGCTGGACCCGGCGCTACCGCGCCCGCGTGCATGGCCGGGTCGACAAGGACAAACTTGCGACGCTTGCCGCCGGCATCACGGTCAGCGGCATCCGCTATGGCCCGGTGCAGGCGACGCTGGACGAGCAGCACGGCGCCAATGCCTGGCTGACGGTCACGCTGAAGGAAGGCAAGAACCGCGAGGTGCGCCGCATCTGCGAGCATTTCGGCTGGGAGGTAAATCGCCTGATCCGGGTCGCCTATGGCCCGTTTCAGCTTGGCGGTATCTCACGCAGCGTGGTCGAGGAAGTGCCGGGCAAGGTGCTTCGCGAACAGGTGGGCCAAAAGCTCTGGGACAGTCTCGATGCGGATCGTCGCGGGTAGCCTCCGCGGCCGCCGGATAGAGCCGCCCGCCGGCGGCGATGCGGCGCGGCCCACCACGGACCGTGTCCGCGAGTCGCTCTTCAACATTCTGGCCCACGGAGATTACCCGTCGTTCGAAGGCGCGGCCGTGCTGGATGCCTTCGCGGGGTCCGGTGCCCTTGGTTTCGAGGCCCTGTCGCGGGGCGCGGCTTCGGTGACCTTCATGGACACATCCACGGCTACCGCTGCCGCCATCCGCCGCAATGCGGATGCGCTCGGCGTGGGAGACGCCGTGACTTATCTCCGCGCGGACGTCATCCACCCGCCAGCCGCGCCAGCCCCGTGCGCACTCATTCTGATGGACCCACCCTACGGCCAGAACCTCGCCGTGCCCGCGCTGACCGCGCTGGACGATGCGGGCTGGATCGCGCCGGGCGCGGCCATCGTAATCGAAACCGCCAAGGCGGACGCGTTCGACGCGCCCGATGGTTTCACCGAACACGACCGCCGCAGCTACGGCAATTCGACGTTGGTGTTTCTGGATTTTCACCACGAAGATCACAAAGACCACGAAGAGACCAGCCCATGACTGCCTACGCGCCAATTCCTGAAGAGGTTGAAATTGTCGTCCGCCAAATCGTTGATGCCGGACTGAAAGTTCACCAGGCCATGGGGCCGGGTTTGTTGGAATCGGTCTACGAAACCTGCCTTGCCTGGGAACTGACCAGGAGGTCGGTTCCGGTGCAAAAGCAGGTTGTTCTCCCTGTGGAATATGATGGGCAAATGATCGAAGCTGGCTTCCGGCTTGACCTTCTGGTCGACAACAAGGTGATCGTCGAAATTAAGGCCGCTGAAAAATTCTTGCCGATCCACGAAGCTCAATTGCTGACATATCTGCGCTTATCTGGATGCCGTCTTGGACTCTTGATGAATTTTAATACCAAGCTACTCCGAGACGGCCTTCGACGAATTGTTCTCTAACTGCTTCGTGATCTTTGTGCGCTTTGTGGTTCTACTTTTTCTCAGGCGTTCGCGCTTGGCCGCGCCGACATCGCATCGTGCCAGCGTTTCAGGTTCTTGAGATTACCCGGCACCTCGAGTTCGATCATCGCGCAAAATCCGATCGTCACGAACGCGGTGATGTCGGCCACCGAGAACGCGGCGCCGCCGACCCACTCGCTCTTACCGAGGCGCTCGTCGAGGTCGTGCAGGAAGTGTTCGGCGCGGGTCCGGCCGCGTTCGGCGAGCGCCGGAATCTGCGCGTGGTCGACCTTGCCGACCAGCGCGCGGTCCTTGAACCGCTCGGCCGAGTTTCGGAGCGCGTCGGCGACCGCCATGAAACCGTTCACGTCGGCCCAGCGTTCCCACATGGCAATCTCGCCCTGCTCTTTCGGGTCGCGGCCCATCAGCGGCGGGTCAGGGTGCAGCGCCTCGAAATAGCGGCAGATCGCCGGCGCCTCGCAGAGCACGGTGCCGTCGTCGAGCTCAAGCGCCGGAACGAACCGTCCCGGATTGACCTTGCGGAACGCCTCGCCGTGGTTCTCGCCCTCGCGGAGCTGGACCTGAACGGTCTCGACCGTGACGCCTTTCTCGGCGAGGAACATGCGCACCCGGCGCGGGCTCGGGGACAGCGCGAAATCATAGAGTTTCATGTCTGGAAGTCCTGATAGTCAGATCGGGATGTGGCGCGCCCAGGGCAGGTGGATCAGGGGATGGGACAGCCACGCGAACCACAAATAGTCGAGGAACTGCGTCCCGTAAACGAGGGCGGCGAAGGCGGCCCAGGCGGCGAGCGCTGCGGTGTCGGGGGACGCCCGGGCAAAGTCACGAAAACTCTGTGAGGACTCGAACCGCTGGTGCCAACGGCGCACGGCGACTCGGCGCATTGCCCGCATCGTCCAGCCGACCGCGATCACGGCCGTCACCGGCGTCAGGCAGAACTGGACCCCCACCAGCAGCCGGAGGATCAGCATCAGGCGAACGCGTCCCGCAGCAGGGAGCCCGTGGTGGCGGGGGTCGACATGCCCATCAACCGACCGAGTGTCGGCGCGATGTCGGTCTGCTGCACCTCGCGGGTGACGACCTTGCCGGCAGCGATGCCGGGGCCCATCAACAGCGCGAAGATTTCGTGTGCACTCCTGGAATTAAAATGATGCTGAAACGGGATGCCCGTCAGCAGGTTGTCGTCGCGGCCGCAGTCCGGGACGATCACGAACACAGTACTGTCGCGGTAGGAGTCGCGCGCGTCGGCCGCTTCGACCAGTTGCCGGATGCCGTCGTCTATCGTGGCGATGCCCCGGGTGTAGTGGCTCGGATTGCCCACACCATGTTGCGATAGAGTGTGCCACGCTTGGCATGCGTCTTCAGATGATAAGGGCTGTAGCTGGTCGGGGGGCTCGATCGTCTCCCGCCGCCGCACGCCGCCACCGAAGCGGATGATGATGACGTTCGGACCGCGGTAGGGCGGCCGGGCCGCCAGCGCGATACCGGGAAGCGCGAGCGTCGATCCGCCCAGCAACCGACTTCGTCCGAAGGTCCGGCGTGAGATGCCTGGCCCGGCTTTAGACGAAGCGCTGCCCTTATTCCGGTTTCTCGCGGTCCCACTCATCGCGTGCTCCCGATCCGGCTGTCGACGCGGCGGCCGACGCGGCGGCCATTGAACCGTTATACGCGCCTCAATCGGAGATTTCTCCCTTGCCCGGCCCCGGCGGCACTGGCGGCCGTTTCAACTGGAACGCCACCAGCAGTGCGATTGCCGCGATCACCGCGCCTGCCATATAGGGCGTGTTGCGCCCAAAGGTCGCGAACAGGATGCCGGCAAAGGGCGGCCCGAAGATGCGCGCAAGGCTCTGCGCCGATTGCGACGCGCCCATCACCTGGCCCTGCTCGTCGGCCTCGGCATTGCGCGAGATCAGGCCGTCGAGTGCAGGCTGCCCGAACCCCAGCCCGGCCGCGATCAGGAACCCGCCGAGGAGCGCCACCGGCAATGCGTAGGTGAACGGGATCAGCGCCAGTCCGGCGACAAACAGCGCAAGGCCGACCTGGACCGTCCGCCGTTCTCCAAACCGGTGCACGGCATGACCGACCGCCCAGCCCTGCACGACGGCCATGCAGACGCCGATATAGGCGAGGAAAAACCCCATG
>JAJFFI010000144.1 GCA_021776755.1 Alphaproteobacteria bacterium
AGCCGCCGAGCAAGAGGCAGCTGCGCGTGGGCGAGGAATTGCGCCACGCGCTGTCCCGCGTGCTCGCGCGCGGCGAACTGCACGACCCGGTGTTGCACGACGTGCCGATCACGGTCAGCGAGATCCGGATCAGCCCCGACCTCAAGAACGCAACCGCCTTCGTCGTCCCGCTGGGCGGCGAGGTGACGGCTGACGAGGCAGAGGTGCTGGCCGCATTGAAGCGCGCAGCCCCGTTTCTGCGGACCGTGATGGCACGCGAGGTTGACCTCCGCCACGTGCCGCGGCTGACCTTCGAGGCCGACGACACGTTTGATGAGGCCCAGCGTATTTCCGAGCTTCTGCGCGAAACCGGCTACACGAAGAAAGGCGACGGCTGACCGTCATGGCTCGGCGACGCAAGGGCGACCAGGTGCACGGCTGGATGGCGATCGACAAACCGTCCGGGGTCTCGTCGGCCGCCGCCGTCGCGATCGTCAAGCGCGCCACCAACGCTGCCAAGATCGGCCACGGCGGCACCCTCGACCCGCTGGCGACCGGCGTCTTGCCGCTCTGTTTTGGCGAGGCGACCAAGACCGTCAGCTATGTGATGGATGGCGCCAAGCGCTACCGGGTAACCGTCCGCTGGGGCGAGGCGCGGAACACCGACGATGCCGAGGGCGAGGTGACCGAAACGTCCGCCGTCCGACCGTCCCGCGCCGAGATCGAGGCCGTGTTGCCCGCCTTCACCGGCATCATAGAACAGGTGCCGCCGGCCTATTCCGCGATCAAGGTGGGTGGTGAGCGCGCCTACAAGCTCGCCCGCGCCGACAAGGATGTGGTGCTTGCGGCGCGGCCCGCCCGGATCGACAGTCTGGCGTTGATCGAGATGCCCGACGAAGACCACGCGGTGTTCGAGGTCGGTTCGGGCAAGGGCGTCTACATGCGGAGCCTTGCGCGCGACATCGGCACGGCACTGGGCACCTGCGCCTATGTCGCGGACCTGCGGCGAACGGCCTGTGGACCGTTTGACGAAACCCATGCAATTCCGCTGGAAAAACTCGAGTCGGTCAGGCATAGTCCCGCCGCGCTCGAGCATTTGCTGCCGGTCGAGACCGTGCTGGACGACATCCCGGCTCTGGCCCTGACCGAAAGTGAGGTTCTCCGCATCAAACGTGGACAACCGGTGCCCGTGCTGCGCACCGCCGATCGAAAGCTGATCGAGCCTCTGGAAGATGGCGCCACATTGTGCGCCATGGCCGGGGGCCGTCTTGTTGCTTTCACCCGGCTTTATGGACGGCAGATCCGTCCGGTGCGCGTGATCAACCAGTAGCCGTCATGGCTCTGAACAACGGAGATAGATGACGATGTCGATTACCGCGGAGCGCAAGGAAGCGCTCATCAAGGAGTATGCCGTCAAGCAGGATGACACCGGGTCCCCCGAGGTCCAGGTCGCCATCCTCACCGAACGGATCACCAATCTCACCGAGCACCTGAAAGCCCACAAGAAGGATTTTCATTCCCGCCGCGGCCTCCTCAGCATGGTAGGCCAGCGCCGGCGGTTGCTCGACTACGTCAAGCGTAAGGAACAGTCCCGCTACGAGGATCTGATCAAGCGCTTGAACATTCGCCGCTAGCGGCGGCAGGGGGCGGGCCCGTCCTGCCCCCGCGAAAGGCATTTCATTGCCAATTGCAAGACGACTGAAGTCGCAACGCCCAGCCCGTGAGATCGCGGGACCGGGGGCGCGCAGTCCGCTGGCAGGACATGGGGTCCTGCCGGTTGCTTTTCCGTGCCGGAATGGCGCGGAACTGTCCGGGATGGACCGGGACTGCATAACGGTGCCGCGCAGTACGAATGACCGCGCGCGGCACCCGATGTAAGGATGTAGATAGATGTTTACTGTTCACCGTAAGGAACTGGATTGGCACGGACGCAAGCTGATCCTCGAGACGGGCAAGGTTGCCCGCCAGGCCGATGGCGCCGTCATGGTGACCTATGGCGAAACCCAGGTTCTCTGCACCGTCGTCGGCGAGCATTCGCCGCGTCAGGGGATCGATTTCTTTCCTCTCGCCGTGCACTACCAGGAGAAGTCCTTTGCCGCCGGCAAGATCCCGGGCGGCTTTTTCAAGCGCGAAGGCCGTCCGGCCGAGAAAGAGGTTCTGACCTCGCGTCTCATTGACCGGCCGATCCGGCCGCTGTTCCACAAGGACTACAACAACGAGACCCAGATCATCTGCACGACCCTGTCGCATGATCTGGAGAACAACCCCGACATCGCGGCGATGATCGGCACGTCGGCGGCCCTGACGGTTTCCGGCCTGCCGTTCCTCGGCCCGATCGCCGGCGCTCGCGTCGGCTACATCGACGGCGAGTATGTCCTCAATCCGACCGAAGAGCAGATGGAGGAGACCAAACTCGATCTCATCGTCGCCGGCACCGTTGAAGGCGTGCTGATGGTCGAGTCCGAAGCTCATGAGCTTTCGGAAGACATCATGCTTGGCGCCGTCATGTTCGGCCACCGTGAGTTCCAGCCTGTGATCCAGGCGATCGTCGAGCTTGCCGAGGCCTGTGCCAAGGAGCCCCGCGCGCTTCCCGAGCCCGAGGACAACAGCGCCCTCATGGACAAGGTTCGCGCCGCCGCCGAGGACAATCT
>JAJFFI010000145.1 GCA_021776755.1 Alphaproteobacteria bacterium
GCCGCTCGAGGCCGCCCTCGATTTCGAGCGCCGGGCCTTCACCGTGCTGTCGGCGTCAGAGGACCGGGACGAGGGCATTGCCGCATTCTTCGAAAAGCGGAAACCCGCGTTCAAGGGACGCTGAGGATGGCCGGCGAGACAGTTTTGCATGAGGTGCGTGCCGGCGTCGGGATCATCACGCTGAACCGGCCCGACAAGCTCAACGCGTTCACCGACGAAATGCACGCCGACCTGCGCGCGGCTTTCGATGTTCTCGAAACCGACGAAGCCGTGCGGTGCCTGCTGCTGACCGGCGCGGGCCGTGCGTTCTGTTCGGGGCAGGACCTCTCCACCCGGAAGGCGATGCTCGACGCGGGCACATTCGATGGCGGTGCCGGGCTCGAGAAGGACTACAACCCGCTGGTCCTGCGCATCCGCCGGATGCCCAAACCGGTGGTCTGCGCGGTCAATGGTGTCGCGGCGGGGGCGGGCGCGAACCTGGCGCTTGCCTGCGACATCGTGTTTGCCGCCGAGAGCGCGGTGTTCATCCAGTCCTTCGCCAAGGTGGGGCTGGTCCCCGACGGCGGCGGAACCTATCATCTTCCCCGACTGGTGGGCCGCGCCCGGGCAATGGGCCTCGCGCTGACCGCCGAACCCCTGATTGCGGCGAAAGCCGAGGAGTGGGGCCTGATCTGGAAATCTGTGATTGATGACGACTTGATGGACACGGCGCTCGAAACCGCGACCCGGCTGGCCGCAGGCCCCGCGAAAGGCCTGGCACTCACCAAGGCCGCGATCGATGCGTCTGCCGGAAACGATCTCGAGACCCAGCTCGCGCTCGAAGCAACCTCGCAGCGCGAAGCCGGCGCGACGGACGACTACCGCGAAGGCGTGATGGCGTTTCTCGAGCGCCGCCCGCCGGCCTTCAAGGGAAGCTGATGGGCGGGCTTGCCAAAGACATCACCGTGGCCGTGATCGGCGCTGGCACCATGGGTGCGGGTATCGCACAGGTGGCTGCCGCCGCCGGACATCCGGTGCTGCTGCTCGACGCCCAGAAGGGGGCGGCCGGGAAGGGGCGCGCCGGGATCGAGAACGCGCTGGCCCGGCTCGTCGAAAAGGGCCGCATGGAGGCCCACGAACGGGACGATCTGATCGGGCGGATTTCGATTGCCGATGACCTCAAGGATTTGTCCCGGGCAGGGCTGGTGATCGAGGCGATCGTCGAGGACCTCGAGATCAAGCGGAAAGTGTTCGCGGAACTCGAAGCTATCCTTGCGAACGACGCCATCATCGCGTCGAACACGTCGTCGATCTCGATCACGGCGCTGGCAGCCGGGATGGAACATCCCGGGCGGCTTGTGGGGATGCATTTCTTCAACCCGCCGCCGCTGATGGCGCTGGTCGAGGTGGTGACGGGGCTGGCGACCGACACAATGGTGGCCAAGACCGTGTTCGACACGGCGGAGTCCTGGGGCAAGGCGCCGGTCTATGCCAAGTCGACGCCCGGGTTCATCGTCAACCGGATCGCGCGTTCGTTCTCGGGCGAGGCGCTGCGGCTCCTGCAGGAGGGGGCGGCGGACCCCGCGACCCTCGATGCGATCATGCGCGACTGCGGCGGCTTCCGCATGGGACCGTTCGAGCTGATGGATCTGATCGGACTCGACGTGAACCTGTCGGTCACCAAGTCGATCTGGAACCTCTACTACAACGATCCACGTTATTTGCCGAACGTGCTGCAGGAGGAGATGGTCGCGGCCGGCCGGCTCGGCCGCAAGAGCAGGCAGGGCTGGTACGACTATGCCGAGGGCGCGGAAAAGCCGAAGCCGAAATCGGAACCGACCCGGCCCGAGCCCGGCGAAGTGCGCCTGATCGGCGACCTCGGGCCGGCAGCACCGCTGATCCCGCTGATCGAGAAATCGGGCCTCGAATTTGAAACCCGCGACGACGAGGAGTCCGAAAACCTCGGCGGCATCTATGTCGGCAACGGCGAGGGCGGCGGCGTCATCAAGTTCACCGACGGCACCAGCGCCACCGAGCGCGCGGCGGTCGAGGAAGAGGACAACCTGATCCATCTCGACCTGTGTCTCGATTTCGCGGCGAGCCCGCGGGTCGTGCTGGCGCCGGGGGACCGTACCGAACCGCAAGCGATGGCGGTGGCTGTGGGCCTGTTCCAGAAGCTCGGCAAGGAAGTCACCGTGATTGCCGACGTGCCGGGCATGGTGCTGATGCGCACGCTGGCGATGATCGCGAACGAGGCCGCCGAGGCCGCCTATCACGGGGTCGCGACGCCGAAGGGCATCGACACCGCGATGCTGAAGGGCGTGAACTATCCCAAGGGCCCGCTCGCCTGGGCAGACGAAATATCGCTGCCCTGGATCCTGATGGTGCTGGAGGGGCTTGCCGGGCAATACGGCGAGGACCGCTACCGCGCCTCGGCGCTGCTGCGGCGCAAGGTCTTCGGCGGCGCGCATTTCCACGAAACGACCTGAGATATCCGTCCATGACCGAAGCCTTCATTTGCGATGCGATACGAACGCCCATCGGGCGCTATGCCGGCGCGCTCTCGAAGGTGCGGGCCGACGACCTTGGTGCTGTGCCGATCCGGGCGCTGATCGATCGCAACCCGAATCTCGATCTCGCGCAAATCGACGACGTGATCTACGGCTGCGCCAACCAGGCGGGTGAAGACAACCGCAACGTTGCCCGGATGTCGGGGCTGCTCGCGGGGCTGCCGGTCGACGTGCCGGGGGCGACGGTGAACCGGCTCTGCGGCTCGGGCATGGAAGCG
>JAJFFI010000146.1 GCA_021776755.1 Alphaproteobacteria bacterium
TTGGCATGTTGCGCTGCAGCGTGGTAATCCAGGCGCCTGCAGTCGAAACTTGAGGAAGAGCATGCAGGACATCATCCATGAGCTCGAACGGCGGCGCGAGGCGGCCCGCGTGGGCGGCGGGGCCAAGCGCATCGAGGCGCAGCACGCCAAGGGCAAGCTGACCGCGCGCGAGCGTATCTCGTTGCTGCTCGACGAAGATTCCTTCGAGGAATACGACATGTTCGTCGAGCACCGCTGCACCGATTTCGGCATGGAAAAGACCGCCACGCCCGGCGACGGCGTGGTCACGGGCTGGGGCACGGTGAACGGCCGGCTGGTCTTCGTATTCAGCCAGGATTTCACGGTCTTCGGCGGCTCGCTGTCGGAATCCCACGCCCAGAAGATCTGCAAGATCATGGACCAGGCGATGAAGGTCGGCGCGCCCGTGATCGGGCTCAACGACTCGGGCGGCGCGCGCATCCAGGAAGGCGTCGACTCGCTTGCCGGTTACGCGGAAGTGTTCCAGCGCAACGTGATGGCCTCGGGCGTGGTGCCGCAGATCAGCTGCATCATGGGGCCGTGTGCGGGCGGGGCGGTCTATTCGCCCGCCATGACTGATTTTATCTTCATGGTCGAGGATACGTCCTACATGTTCGTGACCGGCCCCGAGGTCGTGAAAACCGTTACCCACGAGGAGGTCACCGCCGAGGATCTGGGCGGTGCCAGTACCCACACCTCGAAATCGGGCGTCGCGGATCTGGCCTTCGAGAACGATGTCGCCGCCCTCCTGCAGCTCCGCCGGTTCATCGATTTCCTGCCCGCCTCGAACCGCGACGAGACGCCCGTGGCGCCGAGCGACGATCCGGTGGACCGCGCCGAGCGCTCGCTCGACAACCTCATCCCGGCCAACGCGAACAAGCCGTACGATATGAAGGAGCTGATCGTGAAGGTCGTCGACGACGGCGATTTTTTCGAGCTGCAGCCAAACTACGCCGGCAATATCATCATCGGTTTCGGCCGCATGGAGGGCCGCACGGTCGGGTTTGTCGCGAACCAGCCGATGGTGCTCGCGGGCTGCCTCGACATCGACAGCTCCAAGAAGGCAGCCCGCTTTGTGCGGTTCTGCGATGCCTTCAACATTCCGATCGTCACCCTGGTCGATGTGCCGGGCTTCCTGCCGGGCACCTCGCAGGAGCTTGGCGGCATCATCAAGCATGGCGCGAAGCTGCTTTACGCCTATGCCGAGGCGACGGTGCCGAAGGTGACGCTGATCACGCGGAAGGCCTATGGCGGGGCCTATGACGTCATGGCCTCAAAGCATCTCCGGGGCGATGTGAACTACGCGTGGCCCACGGCCGAGATTGCGGTGATGGGCCCGAAGGGCGCGGTCGAGATCATCTTCCGCCAGGACCGGGACGATCCGGAGAAGATCGAGGCGCGGACCGAGGAATACCGCGAGAAGTTCGCCAATCCCTTTATCGCTGGCCACCGCGGTTTCATCGACGACGTCATCATGCCGCGCAACACCCGCAAACGCCTCAACCGTGCGCTCGCCATGCTGCGCGACAAGGAACTCGAGAACCCGTGGAAAAAACACGGGAACATTCCGCTCTGAAGTTTTAGCCATTTCCCCCCAATGGAGAGGGCTTGCCCTACCGGTTCTGGGCGAACTGCGGGCGGCGTTTCGGCGGGCCGGCGACGACGCGGTAGCCGGCCGGCGTCGCGAGCGCCTGCCAGAGCGGCTCGCGGGTTGCCTCAACCTTGGACAGCAGCGTCGGGTCCTTGCCGGCGAGCTTGGCGGTGAGGCCGTCGAGCATCATTGTGTAGCGCAGGCGGATGGCCGGCAGTTTTTGCTCGGGGCCTCCGGCATGAAGATCGCCGAGCGCATCGAGAATGCCGTCGACCTGCATCTTCAGGCCCATCTTGTCGAAAACTCCAAGGGCCGGGCTGCGTTTAATCCCGGCGACCACGCTGTCGAGCATGGCTTTCACACCGGTGCTGCTGGCCTGAGCGGGAGTGGCAAGGGTCATCGCAGCGGCGGCAAGCATTGCCGCCAGAGCGATCGGGGCGCCCGGGCGGGCCGAAAAAATCCGAAATGTCACGAAGCGATCCTCTCCAATAGTGCCGTCCAAACGCCGTTGCCCCCTCGATGGCCGTAGTACGCAAGCAATCCCCGTGCCATCCCCTCCCGGCCACGTTAGAATGCGCCATGGATGACGAACTGCAGAATAAATCGGGATTCGACGGCATTTCGCCGATGAAGGCGCGCTTGCTGGCATTGATCGGCTTTGCCGATATCCTGGCGGGCGGCTACATGATCATGATCTCGCAGGATCAGGGCGACAGCACATATTTCTGGGTCGGCGGCGCGCTTGTGGTCGCGGGCATCGGGATGGTCGCGCTGTTCCTGTGGCTTTCGATCCGGTACAGGAAGAGAAACGAAAATGAGTAACGCCGGCGCCCGCCGCGGGCTCGATCACCTCGTGCTGGTCGTGAACGATCTCGACGCGGCCGAGGCGTCGTTCGCCGCCATGGGGTTCTCGATGACCGCCCGGGCCTATCACCCGTTCGGAACGATGAACAATCTCGCCATTATGGACGGCAATTTCATCGAGCTCGTCGGCATTGCCGACCCCTCGAAGATCCCGGCGCACAACGATACGACCTACAGCTTTGCCGCCCGGTGCCGGGATTATCTGGACCAGAGCGGCGACGGCGTTGCGATGGTCGTGCTCGACAGCAGCGATGGCCGCGCCGATCACCGGCAGTTCGTCGACGCCGGGTTCGACACGTTCGAGCCGGTCGATTTCTCCCGCGGCGCCCGCCAGCCCGGCGGCAGCGAAGAGACCGTATCGTTCACGATCTGCTTCCTGATGCATCCCTCGCTGCCCAACGCACCGCATTTCGTTTGCCAGCAACATGCGCCGCAGTATTTCTGGCACGAAGAGTTCCAGACCCACCGCAATACCGCGCGCCGCATCGAGGACGTGACAATCTGGAGCGACGATCCGGACGGGCTCGCCGAGTTCTACCGCGAGGTATTCGGCGAGGATGCGGTTACCGCGGCCGACGGCGGCTTCAATATCTCGATGGCGCGGGGCCGCCTGCGGGCCCGATCGCGCGAATCGGCGGAGCTCGAGTATGGTCTGAAACTCGCGGCGAACAGCCCGCAGGTGATCGCCTTCACGGTCGCAGTTGGCGATCTCGACGCCGTCCGCGCGTGCCTCGCAACCGAGGTTAATGCGCTCGACGACCGGGGTGACAGACTCCGTCTGTCCGCTGCCGAAGGATTCGGTGCGGTCATCGATTTCGTCCAGGCGGGCTGAGAACCGCCGAAGTCCGGCGGAGACCCCAAAGAGGCCCATGCACAAGAACCCCATTCCCCACGAAGGCGAATTGCCCGGCAAGACACGGCTCTGGTGGCTGCGGATGCATTTCTCCGCCTGGATTGTCGTAACCATCGTGGTCGCCGCCCTCAACATGGTACTTGGCTGGAACCATCCGTGGTTCCTGTTGCCGCTGGTCGGCTGGGGCACGCCGCTGGCCATCCACGTGGCGTTTGTCATGGGTTTGTTTGGCGGGACCACCGACTGAGGCGCGGACGGAGCTGCAGTTGGCGGCGCCCGATTTCTGCCCTTATACTTTGCGCAAATGCGGGTGAAATCTCGCCGATCCGGGGGTTACGACATGACCGCGCACAGATTTTCAGTTTCGAGGCTTTTCCTGCTGGCCGCCGCCGCCGTCTTGCTGACCGCACTTCCGGCGCAGGCCATCTGGATCAAGAATGTCGCGGGCGATTGCGCGATCTGGTCCGACAACCCGGCGCGCCTCGGCTGGACCTGGAAATGGTCGGGCGACTGCGTCGACGGCAAGGCGACCGGCAAGGGCATCCTGACCTGGCGCAACCGGTCGAAGATCGTCGAGACCTATGACGGCGTACTGGTGGCCGGCAAGCGCGAGGGCAAGGGGCTCTACAAATGGCGCGACGGCCGCACCTACGACGGTGACTGGGTCGACGGCAAACGCCGCGGCAAGGGCAGCCAGAAATGGCCGAGCGGACGCACCTATTCCGGTGACTGGATTGACGGGCGCATGCACGGTGAGGGCAAGTTCAAGTTCACCGACGGCAATACCTACACGGGCGATTTTGTAAATGACAGTCGCGAGGGCGAGGGCAAGCTCGAAACGCCCGAGGGCCACATCTATTCAGGCGGCTTCAAGGCCAACAAGGCGAACGGCGAAGGCACGATCGTCTTCAAGAACGGCGACAGCTTCGAGGGCAAGTTCGTCAACGGGCGGCGCACGACGGGCGTTTACACCTGGAAGAACGGCTACAGTATCAAGCTCGTGAACGGCAAGCAGGTCGGCAAGCGCTACCGCAAGCGCCCGGACGACGGCGCTAA
>JAJFFI010000147.1 GCA_021776755.1 Alphaproteobacteria bacterium
CTGATCGGCGCCTCCGACGCCCTGCAGCTGATGCTCAAGGGCGGCAATGTCGAAGCAGCCCAGGCGGCGAAGGTGGGCCTCGTTCACAAGGTCGTCGAGGCCGATCAACTGATCGCGGAGGCCAAGCTCTGGATTGCTGAAAATCCGAAGGCGGTTCAACCCTGGGATGACGAGAAGTTCCGGGTGCCCGGCGGCCTGCCCTATTCCAGAAGCGGCATGATGATGTGGTCGGCGGCGAACGCGCTGTACCGGCGCGAGACGCTGGACAACTACCCCGCGCAGCGCGCCATCATGTCGTGTGTCTACGAGGGCCTTCAAGTGCCCATCGATACCGGACTGCGGATCGAGGCGCGCTACTTCACCTGGTTGCTGCGCAGCCCCGAAGCCAAGAACATGATCCGGTCCCTGTTCCTGTCCATGCAGGAACTCAACAAGCTTGCCCGGCGCCCCGCCGGCGTGCCGGACTCCAGGGTCACAAAACTCGGCGTGCTCGGCGCCGGGATGATGGGCGCCGGCATTGCGTTTGTCTCGGCGCGCGCCGGCATGCAGGTGGTGCTGGTCGACCGCGATCAGGCCGCCGCCGACCATGGCAAGGCCTATTCGCAGTCACTGATGTCGAAGGCCGTCAAACGCGGCCAGGCTAATGAGGCCATCAAGGAAAAGGTTCTGTCGATGATCACGGCCACCGACGATTACGATGCGCTTGAAGGCTGCGATCTGGTCATCGAGGCGGTATTCGAGAACCGTGAACTCAAGGCAGAGGTGACGGCCAGGGCGGAAGCGAAACTCGCCGACACGGCTGTCTTTGCATCCAACACCTCGACGCTGCCGATCACCGGTCTGGCGCACGCCAGCCAGCGGCCGGACAATTTCATCGGTATCCATTTCTTCTCGCCTGTCGACAAGATGATGCTGGTGGAGATCATCATGGGCGAGAAGACCGGCGACGAGGCCCTTGCCAAGGCGCTCGACTATGTCAGGGCGATCCGCAAGACACCGATCGTGGTCAATGACAGCCGTGGTTTCTACACCTCGCGCGTCGTCTCGACCTATATGGCCGAGGGCCATCACATGCTTGCCGAAGGCATCCCGGCGGCCATGATCGAGAATGCAGGCCGCATGGCGGGCATGCCGGTCGGCCCGCTTGCACTCAATGACGAGGTGTCGCTCGATCTGGCCTGGAAGATTGCCACGCAGACGAAGGCGGATCTGGGCGACGACTATGTCGAGACGCCGCGCGACGCCATTCTCGCCGAGATGGTGGACAAGCAGGGCCGGTTCGGCCGCAAGAACGGCAAGGGGTTCTACGACTATCCAAAGGACGGCAAGAAGCGGCTATGGGCGGAGGTCGACGAGTTGATGCCGGCGAAGCTCGACCCCGACACCCTGGACATCGACGAGCTGAAGACCCGCCTGCTCACCCATCAGGCGCTGGAAACCGCACGCTGCTTTGAGGAGGGCGTGCTGACCGATGTACGCGACGCCGATGTCGGCGCCATTCTGGGTTGGGGATACGCACCCTACACGGGTGGTCCGCTGAGCTACATCGACACGATGGGAGCAAAGGCGTTCGTCGCGCAATGCGAGCGCCTGGCACAGGCTCATGGGGAACGGTTCGCGCCCAACGACCTGCTGCGCGACCTTGCCGAGACCGGCGAGACATTCTACACCCGTTTCAATCCACACGGCGATGGTCAGCAAGCGGCCTGAGCGGGCAGCGAAGCAATTTGGGGCAAAGGGGAGGCTCACATGAGCACGACAGTTGATTACTATTTTTCCGCGGTGTCGCCGTGGGCCTATGTTGGGCACGACGCATTTCACGACATGGCGGCGCGCCGAGGCGTGACCATCAACCACCGGCCGGTCGCGCTGATGTCGGTGTTCGAGCAGGCGGGAACCCTGCCGCTTGGCCAGCGCCATCCCACCCGCCAGAGCCTGCGCTGGCTGGAGTTGCAGCGCTGGCGCGAAAAGCGCGGGCTTGAGCTCAATCTTCAGCCCGCCCACTGGCCGTTCGCCTTTGCCACCGCCGACCGCACGATCATTGCAGCCATTGATGCCGGCCACGACCCGGCAGCCCTGATTCGCGGCATCTTCGCCGGCATCTGGGCTGAGGAAAAGGATCTGTCCGACGAAGCCGTCCTTGCTGCCACCGCCGACTCAGTCGGGTTGCCGGGAGCCGTTCTTGTCGAGGCATCGAAGGGCGATGCGGTCGACCGGGTCTATCGTGAAAACACCGAGGCAACGCTCGCCGTCGGCAACTTCGGTTCACCCAGTTACGTCCTCAACGGGGAACTGTTCTGGGGCCAGGATCGTATCGATCTTCTCGAGGACGCCATCGTCTCCGGACGTGACCCCTACAGGCCGCTTTGAGGTCGAATTTTCGTCGGTCTGGGGGTGCGTCCATCGGGCTTGAATCTGATTCACACTGACGGTTCACGGCAGCGCTCAGGTCATGCTATAACGCGGGCCGCGAGTCTGGGGGCAATACACGGTTCGGTCCCGAATAGGGCAGCCGAGGGAGAAGTCAGCATGTTTTCAATACGATCCTTGTTCGTGTCCGGCGCACTTCTCGCCGCCTTGACGACCATCTCGGCCGCGCAGGAGACGCCCGGCCGGTTCACCATGAAAGATATCGAAGGCGGCATCCTGCGGATGGACACCCAGACCGGCCAGGTCTCTCAGTGCAAGAAGAAGGACGACGACTGGGTTTGCGAAACGGTCGCCGACGACCGCAAGAGCCTGGAAGACACGGTTGCTCAGCTCAAGACCGAAAACGAGCAACTCAAGGCCAAGGTTGCGGAAGCCGAAAAGGCTGAAGCGATGGCCAGCGAGAAGGCCACGAAGATGCCCAAGGACGAGGAACTCGACCGCGTCATGGCCTTCATCGAGAAGTTCATGCGCCGGTTCTTCGATTTCGCCAAATCGATGCGCGACTCCCTTGGCCAGGAGGCCTGAGCGGAAGTCTTCGTGCGGGCGATACTGTCGACCCCGCGTCTTACCGCCGCCCTCAGGACCTGCTCACAGTGAATTCATGAACGCGTCGATGCGGGTCAGGGCCTGCTCGGCAAGATCGCATTTGAAGGCGACGAAGACATGGGCGCCGCCGGGGTAGACGGCGAGTTCGCTCGCGTTGCCCGCGGCCGACCACCGGCCGGCCATGAACAGGGAATCGTCGAGCAGGGGATCGCGGGTGCCGATGGTGAACAGCGCCGGCGGCAACCCTTCAAGATCGGCA
>JAJFFI010000148.1 GCA_021776755.1 Alphaproteobacteria bacterium
GAACGCATCGAACTCCCGGTGCGATCCTACGACACCCGGCCGTGCGATACTTGTGAAGACCGGCCCTGCCGGTCGGCCTGCCCGGTCAATGCCTTCACGGATGAAGGCTATGACGTCCCGGCCTGCTACGCGCACATCACGACGCCCGCGGGCAAGGACTGTATCGACCTCGGCTGCCGCGCGCGCCGCGCTTGTCCGGTGGGGCAGGACCACGTCTACGATCCCGCCCAGGCCGCGTTCCATATGGCCCGGTTCCGCAACGCCGAAACACGCCGTCAATCCGGTGTGCAATCGGCCACGTAAATGTGCAGGTTGATCGCGCGCGAACTGGCGTTACTTTGGTTGCTGAACGAACTCACGGGAAACATGAAATCATGCGTTTCGAAGGCACCGACAGCTACGTCGCAACGGAAGACCTGATGGTCGCGGTCAACGCCGCCATCACGCTCGAACGCCCGCTTCTCATCAAGGGCGAACCCGGCACCGGCAAGACCGTGCTGGCGCACGAAGTCGCGCGCGCCATCGGCGCGCCGTTGATCGAATGGCACATCAAGTCCACGACCAAGGCGCAGCAGGGCCTCTATGAGTATGACGCCGTCTCGCGGCTCCGCGACAGCCAGCTTGGCGACGAGAAGGTGCACGACATCAAGAACTACATCGTGCCGGGCAAGCTCTGGGACAGCTTCACCGCGCCCCAGCGCCCGGTGCTGCTGATCGACGAGATCGACAAGGCCGACATCGAGTTTCCGAACGACCTTTTGCTCGAGCTCGATCGCATGGAGTTCTTCGTCTACGAGACCCAGGAAACGGTCCAGGCCACGCACCGGCCGATCGTCATGATCACCTCGAACAACGAAAAGGAGCTGCCGGACGCGTTCCTGCGCCGCTGCTTCTTTCACTACATCCGTTTCCCCGAAGCCGACACCATGCAGGCGATTGTCGACGTGCATTTTCCGGGGATCAAGAAACGCCTGGTGCACGAAGCCCTGACGGTCTTTTACGAGATCCGCGAGGCACCGGGCCTGAAGAAGAAGCCGTCGACGTCCGAGCTCCTCGACTGGCTCAAACTTCTGCTTGCCGAAGACATCGATCCGGAGGCGCTCCGGGCCGAAAATTCGAAAGACCTGATCCCGCCGCTGCACGGTGCGCTGCTCAAGAACGAGCAGGACGTCCACCTCTTCGAACGCCTCGCCTTCATGGCCCGGCGCGAAGGGCGCGGGACCTAGGGGCGCGGCGCGATGTTCGTGAACCTCTTCATGGAACTCCGGGATGCAGGCGTGCCGGTGTCGCTGCGCGAATACCTGACGCTGCTCGAAGGCATGAACAAGGACGTCGTCGGCCAGGACGTCAATGATTTCTATTACCTTTCCCGCGCGGCGCTGGTGAAAGACGAGCGCCATCTCGACAAGTTCGACCGGGTCTTTGGTCATGTTTTCAAGGGCATCGAGAGCGGCATTGATCCGATGACCGTCGAGATCCCCGAGGAGTGGCTCCGCAAGATGGCCGAGAAATACCTGACGCCCGAGGAAAAGGCCGAGATCGAGGCGCTGGGCGGCTGGGAGAAGCTGATGGAGACGCTGATGGAGCGGCTTCGCGAGCAGCAGGGTCAGCACCACGGCGGCAGCAAGTGGATCGGCACCGGCGGCACATCGCCCTTCGGCGCCTACGGCTACAACCCCGAAGGCATCCGCATCGGTCAGAAGGAAAGCCGCAACCGGCGGGCCGTGAAGGTCTGGGACAAGCGCGAGTTCAAGAACCTCGATGACACCATCGAGCTCGGCACCCGCAATATCAAGGTGGCACTCCGGCGTCTCCGCCAGTTTGCCCGCGAAGGGGCCGCGACCGAGCTTGACCTGGCCGGCACCATCAAGGGCACGGCGAACAACGGCGGTTGGCTCGACCTGCAAATGGTCCCCGAGCGGCACAACAAGATCAAGGTGCTGATGTTCTTCGATGTGGGCGGATCGATGGACCCGCATATCCGCACCGTCGAAGAGCTGTTCTCGGCTGCCAACTCCGAGTTCAAGCATCTCGAGTTCTACTATTTCCACAACTGCCCTTACGAGGCGCTGTGGCGCGACAACCGGCGCCGGCGTACCGAGACGGTCGCGACCTGGGATGTGCTGCGCACGTACCCCAAGGACTACAAGGTGATCTTCGTGGGCGACGCCTCGATGAGCCCCTACGAGGTCGCCGTGCCGGGCGGCGCGGTTGAGTATTGGAACGAAGAAGCCGGCGACGTATGGATGCACCGCATCCTCTCGAACTGGCCGTCAGCCGTGTGGCTCAATCCGGTGCCGGAGCGGCACTGGCGCTACACCCAGTCGATCGCGATGTTCCACGAGATGATCGAAGGCCGCATGTTTCCGCTGACCCTTGAAGGCCTCGACGGCGCGATCAAGGAACTTCAGCGCTAACCGCTTTTCTCGAACGCCACTTTGCGGGCCTTGGCGTATGTCAGCTTTTCGGTGATCTCGCCGGCTTCGTTGAAATGCAGGATGTCGAGGCCGCGCCAGCCGCCGCTGCGTCCGTCCTGCGCGATGCGGCAGGTCCAGCTTATCATCGACTTGCGGGCGTCCGGGTCGACGAAAAGGTCTTCTTCATCGAAGCGGATGGTGCCGAACTCGCCAGCGAAGTGGGGCACGAACGCCGCGCGTACGGCGTCCCGCCCTTCGTGACGCGTCCCGTCGAACTCGACATAAAGGCCATCCTCGGCGAAGAAGCCGACCATGCCATCGAGATCGCCGATGTTGAAGGCCGCCGTGAAGCGGCGGGTGAGATCAGTGAGTTTTTCGCGGTTCATGCCCGAAACATGCCACGGCGCGGGCGCGAAGAAAACGGGCAAAGAAAATCCCGCCAGCCTGTTTCGGGCGCGGCGGGATGGAGAGGGTTTGAAGAGAGGTATGAGGGGGAGTATCGTCTGGTTTCCCACCCCGCGCAGTGATCGCCATCACATGCCTCCAATTTCCCGTCCGGACCCCGCCACGTGACCCTCACCCACAAGATCGTGCTCTATGCGGCCCTCGCCTTGCTGGGACTCGGACTCCTGATTCCGGGACTGATGGAACTCGTCCGCACGAAGACCGGCACGGCCTTCCTGATCGCCGAGAATGTCGAGGCGCGTAATCATCTCCGTGCGCTCAACGGCATGATGGCTGGCATGGGCTTGGCCGCACTTCTGATATGCCTGAACCTTGAGGCGATGCGCTGGCCGGTGATCGGCCTCGGCATCATCATGGTCGGCGTCGTCGTCGGCCGGGTCTGGTCGATCCTCATCGACGGCAACCCGGGCGGGATGACGCTATTTTATCTCGCGACCGATATCGGGTTCGCGGCGCTCTTCCTGCTCTGGCCGCCGCCCGCAACCTGAACGGTCAGCCCATCGCCTTCTGCAGGTTCTCATCGAGCTTGTCGAGGAACTGGTTGGTGGTGAGCCAGGTCTGGTCCGGTCCGATCAACAGCGCCAGATCCTTGGTCATGTGACCGCTCTCCACCGTGTCGATGCAGACTTTCTCGATGGTCTCGGCGAAATTCACCACGTCCGGCGTCTCATCCATGGTGCCGCGGAACTTGAGGCCGCGGGTCCAGGCGAAGATCGACGCGATCGGGTTGGTCGAGGTCTCCTTGCCCTTCTGGTGCTCGCGGTAATGGCGGGTGACGGTGCCGTGGGCCGCCTCGGCCTCGACGGTCTTGCCGTCGGCGGTCATCAGCACGGAGGTCATCAGGCCGAGCGAGCCGAAGCCCTGGGCCACGGTGTCCGACTGTACGTCGCCGTCATAGTTCTTGCAGGCCCAGACAAAACCACCGGACCATTTCATTGCCGCCGCAACCATGTCGTCGATCAGGCGATGCTCGTACTCGATTCCGGCCTTGGCGAACTTGTCCTTGAATTCGTTCTCGAAGGTCTCCTGGAAGAGATCCTTGAAGCGACCGTCATAGGCCTTGAGGATGGTGTTCTTGGTCGAGAGATAGACATTGTACTTGCGGTTGAGGCCGTAATTCAGCGAGGCGCGGGCAAAATCGATGATTGAGTCGTCGAGGTTGTACATCGACATCGCGACGCCGCCGCCGGGGAAATCGAAGACCTCGCGCTCGATGTTCTGGCCGTCCTCGCCCTCGAACTTGATGGTCAGCTTGCCCTTGCCCGGCACCACGAAGTCGGTGGCGCGGTACTGGTCGCCGAAGGCGTGACGGCCGATGATGATCGGCTGGGTCCAGCCCGGCACGAGGCGGGGCACGTTCTCGCAGATGATCGGCTCGCGGAAGACGGTGCCGCCAAGGATGTTCCGGATCGTGCCGTTGGGCGAGCGCCACATCTCCTTCAGGCCGAACTCCTCGACCCGCGCCTCGTCGGGCGTGATGGTCGCGCATTTGACGCCGACGCCGTGCTTCTTGATCGCCTCGGCCGCGTCGACGGTGATCTTGTCGTCGGTCTCGTCGCGTTTCTCGATGCC
>JAJFFI010000149.1 GCA_021776755.1 Alphaproteobacteria bacterium
CTCCGTATTCCCGTTGCCGGAGGCCGCGGCCGCACTCGAGGGGACAGCACTTTTGGTCAATTCGTCGACGCTCGGCATGACGGACCATCCGCCGCTCGATCTGCCTCTCGATGCACTGCCGGTCTCGGCTACCGTAAATGATATCGTTTACGATCCAACCGAGACCGGCCTGTTGGCGGCAGCAAGGGCGCGTGGCAATCGCACCGTCGACGGCATCGGCATGTTGCTGCATCAGGCAAGGCCGGGCTTCCACGCTTGGTTCGGTGTCGATCCAGACGTGACGCCAGCCCTTCGCGCCGCGGTTCTCGGCGCGCAAAGCAGTTGATGATCCGCGGATGGTGATACTTGGTCTTACCGGGTCCATCGGAATGGGCAAGTCGACCGCTGCCGGTTGTTTCCGGCAACTCGGGGTTCCGGTTTATGACGCAGACGCCGAGATCCACAAACTCCTGGGACGCGGAGGTGCGGCCATTGAACTGGTCGGGGCGGTGTTCCCGGACGTAATCAAAGACGGCGCTGTCGACCGGCCGGCGCTCGGTGCGCGGGCGTTCGAGGATGCGGCGGCGCTCCGGAAGCTCGAATCTATCCTGCATCCGATGGTCCGCGAGGTGCAGCGGAAGTGGCTGTCGCGCATGGCGCTCCGGCGGGAGCCGATTGTCGTGCTCGATATTCCACTGCTGTTCGAAACCGGCGGTGAGCGGAACTGCGATGCCGTGGTCGTCGTGAGCGTGCCGAAATCGGTGCAGGCGCGGCGGGTTCTGCGCCGCCCCGGGATGACCTGGGCGCGCTTTGAGGCGATCTTGGCCAAGCAGACGCCCGATGCGGAGAAACGCCGCCGCGCCGATTTCATCCTGAACGCGATGACGGGCAAGCGCGATTGCTTGCTCCAGGCCGCTGAAATTGTGAAACTCGCCAAACGGCTCCCGGCCCGGAACATGCCGCATGGCAGGAGACCGCGGCGGCGCAGGCAGCCAAAGACCGCCTAAAGGAACCAAAAATGCGCGAAATTGCTCTGGATACGGAGACAACCGGGCTAAATCCGGGAAAAGGCGACAGGATAGTAGAAATTGCCTGCGTGGAGTTGCGCAATCACATCCCGACCGGCGAGATGTACCAGCAATACATCAATCCACTGCGAGACATGCCCGACGAGGCGTTCCGGGTCCATGGCCTGTCGGCGGAGTTCCTGGCCGACTTTCCGCGCTTTGAAGATGTCTCGGAGGACTTCCTCGCGTTCATCGGCGACGATCCGCTGGTCATCCACAATGCCGAGTTCGATGTCCGCTTTCTGAATGCAGAGCTTGCCCGGCTCGACCACCCCGGGATTCCGATGAACAGGACGATCGACACGTTGCACATGGCGCGCCGCAAATTCCCCGGTGCCCAGGCAAGCCTCGATGCGCTGTGCCGCCGGTTCGGCATCGATCTCTCCGGGCGCGAAAAACACCGGGCGATCATCGACACGGAATTGCTGGCGCAGGTCTATCTCGAACTGATCGGCGGCAGTCAGCCCGGGCTTGAACTCGCGGCGGACAACAGCGGGCGCGACGCGACTGGGCCGGTTTCGACATCCGGTGCGGACACCGCCCCCAGCGTACGCGAGCCGCGGCCACATGCGCCGAGCGACGCAGAGCGCACGGCGCATTCCCGGATGCTTGAAAAAATCACCGAACCGGTCTGGCTCTCAAACTGATCGACTGGCAGTGCGGGATTGAGCTCGTTGGCAGGCTCAGACCGCTTCCTGCTGCTGGAACAGGGCCGCGAAATCCATCGGCTGGAGCAGCAACGGCGGAAAGCCGCCGTCGCGGGTCACGTCGGCGATAATGTTGCGGGCGAACGGGAACAACAGCCGCGGACCCTCAATCATCACCAGGGGCTGAAGCTGCTCCTCGGGCACGTTGTTGACCGACATATAGCCTGAATAGACCAGCTCCACGAGGAACGCAGTTTCCGATCCGGCCTTTGCCTCGGCGTGGATCGAAAGGGTGACCTCGTAGTCGTTGTCGCCATGCCGTTCGCCCCCGACGTTGACGCTGACCTCGATCTCGGGCGGTTCGGTCATGCTGGCAAGGATTGCCGGCGCGTTCGGGTTTTCGAACGAAAGATCCTTGATGTACTGGGCGCGCAGGACCAGCGGCGGACCGTCAGGCTCAAGCCCTTGCGCGGCTCCAGCGCCGCCACCATTCATACCGTCGTCTGCCATCTGGGATACTCCTGCTTCTAGTGTCAGGCGGGCGACCTGCCCGGCCCGCAAATGAATCGGCTGGGGGCTATCATGCCGGCAACGCGCTCGCAAGGTTGCTGCCGCAATGACACGGGTAGCTAACGCTTGTCTGGTTCCTCTTTGCCCCAGCCCCGCCCCGGCAGTTCCGGCGGATCGGTCGGTGTCTTCGCCTTGGTTTCGGTGACATCGGTAAAGTCGCCGTCGATGATGTCGGGATCCGCGCCTGGCCGGCGCCCGCCACCATCACCTTGACCGCCCGGCCCCTGGGTCCGGATCGTGGCCCTCGCCATCAGCCGCGCGCCGAGTGTTGCTGCCAGAACCTTCCGGAACGGCGGAACCAGCAGCAGGAACCCGAACGTATCGGTGACAAATCCCGGCGTGAGCAACAGCGCCCCGGCCACCAGCAGGCACAGCCCGTCGAACAGGGCGCCGACCGGCATTTCGTTCTTCTCCATGGAGGCCTGGGCCCGCGCCAGGGTTGCGAAACCCTGCATGCGGATCAGCGCTGCGCCCACCACCGCCGTCAGGATGACGAGCCCGATCGTCGGGATCGCGCCGATCTCTCCGCCGACCTTGATCAGCAGGAAGATTTCGGCGATCGGAACCGCCGTAAACAGCAGAAAAAGTAAAATGCCCATCCTTGCGCTTTTCCCGGCAAACACCTATGTAAATTGGTACAATTCAAAAGCATGCGAAGGTTTCGAGACCGGTCGGGTGACCTCGGCAGGCTTATCTATTTAGGGTGCGGGCCGTACTATTGCCACAACGCAATCCTAATAAAGGGGTGCCGGAAATGTTTCGCTGGACTTCGGGTCCGGCAGACATTCGGGACGACGCCCAAGACAAGAGCGCGCGCGCCGGATAAAACCGGACCGGATTACCGCGCAACACGTTGAACAAATGGCCATCGCGGCCAGCAAACGGGCAAGGGTTATGGGCACTGGTGGCATTCCGATAGACATCATCATCTTCGCGGTGATCGCTGCCCTGATCGTGTTCCGGTTGCGGAGCGTCCTTGGCCGGAGGACCGGCAGTGAACGCCCGCCCGAACGCTTCGAACCCCCGGTTCAGTCCGATGCCAAGGCGAACGACAATGTCGTGCGCATGCCCGAACGGCGCGAGGAGGCCGAGAAGCGCGATCGTATCCACGAAGCCGCCAAGCCCGGGTCCGATCTCGAACAGGGCCTGACGGCGATGAAGGCCATCGACCCGACGTTCAATGCCGACGAATTCGTCATCGGCGCCAAGGCGGCGTTCGAAATGATTGTCGAAGCCTTCGCTAACGGCAAGATGAAGCCGGTCAAGATGCTGCTGTCCGATGATGTCGCGACCAACTTCGCCCGCGCCATCAAGGAGCGGACGGACGCAGACGAGACGCTTGAGACGTCGCTTATCGGGTTCCTGAAAACCGATCTGACCGAAACCCGGCTCGAGGGCACGACCGCGCATGTGTCGGTCAAGTTCGTCTCCGAGCAGATCAACGTGACGCGGAACGCGGAGGGCGACATTGTCGATGGCGACCCGG
>JAJFFI010000150.1 GCA_021776755.1 Alphaproteobacteria bacterium
GTCCAAGGGCGGCGTCGGCATCGAGCTGAACCTCGATCATGTCCCGGTCCGCGAAGACGCGATGACGCCCTACGAGATCATGCTGTCCGAGAGTCAGGAGCGGATGCTGATGGTGCTCCGGCCGGGACGCGAGGACGATGCGCGCACGATCTTCCACAAATGGGAACTCGATTTTGCTGTCATCGGCAAGGTGACCGACACCGGCCGGCTGGTGCTGACCTGGGGCGGCGAGACGGTCTGCGATCTCGTGGTGGCGCCGCTGGTGGACAGCGCCCCCGAATACGACCGGCCCTGGGTTCCGACGATCGCAAAGGACCGCGTCAATCCGGGCGCTCTCAAGCATCCCGCCCCGGGGGCCGCACTTCTGCAACTGATGGGCAGCCCCGACCTCTGTTCGCGCCGCTGGATCTGGGAGCAGTACGACCACATGGTCATGGCCGACACGGTGGTCCGCCCCGGGGGTGACGCCGGCGTCGTCCGCGTCCACGGCACGGACAAGGCCCTCGCCGTCACCACCGACTGCACGCCGCGTTATGTGGTCGCGGACCCGGTCGAAGGCGGACGCCAAGCCGTTGCCGAGGCCTGGCGCAACATCACCGCGACCGGGGCCACGCCGCTGGCCGTCACCGACAACCTGAACTTCGGCAATCCCGAGCGCCCCGAGATCATGGGGCAGTTCGTCGGCGCCATCGAGGGCATGCGCGAGGCTTGCGCAGCCCTCGACTTCCCGGTCGTCTCGGGCAACGTCTCGCTCTACAACGAGACCAACGGCAAGGCGATCCTGCCCACGCCCGCCATCGGCGGCGTCGGCCTGATTGACGACTGGCGGAAGGTGCCGCAGCCGGGGTTCCGTGCGGCCGACCACGACGTTGTCCTGATCGGTGAGACCGAAGGCTGGCTCGACGCTTCGCTCTATCTCCGGGAAATCTGCGGCATCGAGGACGGCCCGCCGCCGCCCGTCGATCTGGCTGCCGAGCGGCGCAACGGCGATTTCGTGCGCACCGAACTTACATCCGGCGCGGCCGTCTCCTGCCACGACCTGTCCGACGGCGGGTTGCTGGTCGCAATCGCTGAATGGATGCTCGCGGGCGATGCCGGCGCCGAACTTACCGCCGCGGAGGCCACCGGCCCGGCGTGGCTGTTCGGCGAGGACCAGGCCCGCTACATCGTCGAGACCGCAGATGGTGCGGCCCTGCTCGAACGCGCCGCGACGGCAGGCGTTCCCGCCGCCGTCGTCGGCCGCACAACGGCTGCCAAGACGTTGACTGTCAACGGGTCCGTCCCTATATCCGAGGAAGACATCCGGCGCGCCCACGAGGGCTGGCTGCCGGAGTACATGGCAGGTTAGAGCCTTTTCCCGGCGTCACCTGCCGCAACCCTGAAAGGCCTGCCCATGGCGATGGACGCCGGTGAAATCGAACGTCTGATCAAGGAGTCGATCCCCGAAGCCGTCGTGCGGATCGAGGATCTGGCGGGCGACGGCGATCACTACGCGGCCTATGTCACGTCGCCGGCGTTCGAGGGCAAATCGCGCGTCCAGCAGCATCAGATGGTATACGCGGCGTTGCAGGGCCGGATGGGCGGCGAGCTTCACGCGCTTGCGCTTCAGACACTGGTGCCCGAAAAGGCCGGAAACGCCTGAGCGACACGACAATTCACTTCTTACCGAAAGAGACCCCGATGAGCGACGTACAGACCCGCATCAAGGAAGAAATCGAAGGCGCCGACGTGGTGCTGTTCATGAAAGGCTCGCCCGTCATGCCCCAGTGCGGCTTTTCGGCAGCTGTCGTCCAGGTGCTGTCCCACATGGGCGTCAAGTTCAAGAGCGTCGATGTGCTTGAGGACATGGAAGTCCGCGAGGGCATCAAGGCCTACAGCAGCTGGCCGACCATTCCCCAGCTCTATGTGAAGGGCGAGTTCGTCGGCGGCTGCGATATCATCCGCGAGATGTTCGAGACCGGCGAGCTCAAGGACACGTTCGAGTCCAAGGGCGTCCCGCTGGCGGCCTGACCGGCCCGACGCCCACGCGGCGCGGCATGACGTCCAATACGATCTCCGGGTCAACCGGATTGCTGACGGGATTGCCGCGCAGGGTCCGCGCGGTGGCCGGCGGTCTGTTGTGTGCGCTTGCAAGCGTTGCCGCCCTGCCCGCAAGCGCATTGTCGGACCGCGATCTGCTGCGCCATTTCGACACCATTGCCTTCGGGCTCGAATTCGAGAAACGCCCCAACCCGCGTGTTCTGAAATGGGCGCGCCCGATGCGCATCTACATCCACGAACTGGTCGAACTCGCGCCTGCCCAGCGGAAGTTCATTCGCCAGCACATGGCGACGCTTCAAAAGCTGACCGGTCTCGATGTCGCCTATACCGACCGGCGCAAGAACGCGAACTTCATCATCGTGTTCTCGCGAAATGCCGATCGGCTGAAGTGGATGACACGCTATCTGAAGCCCCCCTCGGCCAAGGAGCGGAAGTTCCTCCGCCATATCGTGCGCACCAGCACCTGCTCGGCGCACTTCCGGCACAACCGGGTCAACGGGATTTCGAGCGTCGAGATATTCATCCCGGTCGATCTGGCGATGGGCCGCGGGCGCTGGGCGCACTGCGTCGTCGAGGAAACCACCCAGGCACTCGGCCTCCCGAACGATTCTGACGACGTGAATCCCTCGATTTTCAACGACCGCAGCAACATCCAGAAGATCGAGCCCCACGATGCGCTGCTGATCCGGATGCTCTACCACCCGCGCATGACCATCGGCCTGCCCCGCAAGGAAGCCATGAAGGTCGCCCGCGAGATCCTGCCGGGCCTGCGCAAGGAAACCGGGCACTGACTCCACGGCAGGGCAAATGAAAACGGGGCGCCCCCGCAGGAACGCCCCGTTTCGCGTTTCGTATCGAACCGCCTAGCGCGAGTAGTACTCGACGACCAGGTTCGGTTCCATCTGCACCGGGTACGGCACGTCGGCCAGCTGCGGGCCGCGCACGAAGGCCCCCTTCATCTGCTTGTAGTCGACCTCGATATAGTCGGGCACGTCGCGCTCGGCGAGCGCAGTTGCCTCGAGCACGATCGGAAGCTCCTTCGACTTCTGGCGCACTTCGACAATGTCGCCGTCTTTCAGGAGACACGACGGAATGTTGGTGCGCACGCCGTTGACCATCACATGGCCGTGGTTCACGAACTGGCGCGCGGCAAACACGGTCGGCACGAACTTCATGCGGTAAACGACGGCGTCGAGGCGACGCTCGAGGATCTCGATCAGGTTCTCGCCCGTATCTCCCCGGCGGCGCGCGGCGGCCTCGTAGTAGCGCTTGAACTGGCGCTCGGTGATGTTGCCGTAATAGCCCTTGAGCTTCTGTTTGGCCTGCAGCTGCACGCCAAAGTCCGAAAGCTTGCGGCGGCGGGCCTGGCCGTGCTGGCCGGGGCCGTACTCGCGCTTGTTGATCGGGCTTTTCGGCCGGCCCCAGAGGTTGACCCCGAGGCGGCGGTTGATCTTGTACTTGGATTGCTCACGCTTACTCATAGTGCTCCGTTTCCCGGGACGCCCTTTTGGGTCTTGCCCGATGTTGTTCGTGTCCGGATAGGCCCCTCAATCAGATGAGGGACGGGATGAGCAAAGCAGCTCGCTCTCCACGTTCTCCGGAATGGGCGGGATGTAGCCCCTGGCCTGCCCAAAGTCAACGGTTGCGGGCGGTTTTGCCTACTTCCCGTCTTGCCGCGGATATCGGGTCAGGCTCGAGATGACCCCGCGCAGTGTCCGCACTTCCTGGTCGGTCAGCGCCATGCGGTGAAAGATGTTGCGGATATTACGCACCATCGACGGGCGCTTTTCGACCGGGACCAGAAACCCGCGCGCGTCGAGTTCGTCTTCCAGGTGCTCAAAGAGCTTCAGGATCAGCTCTTTCTCGGCGGGATACGTGTGCCCCATCGGCATCTCTGCTCCCACGTCCTCGCGACCGGATTTCATCCATTCCCAGCCAATAATCAGCACCGCCTGGCTGAGATTGAGCGACGAGAAAGCAGGGTTCAGCGGCGCCTCGACGATGCGGTCGGCGAGCGCCACATGGTCGTTGTCGAGGCCGGAATTCTCAGGCCCGAACAGCACCCCTGCCCGGCCTTCCGCGGGGGCGGCCCGCATTTCAGCGGCGGCGCGTGCCGGGGTCACGATTTCCTTCAGGAAATGCCGGCGCCGGGCGGTCGCGGCGTAGACCATGTTGAGGTCGGCGATTGCGTCCTCGACCGTGCCGAACACCTCCGCGCCGTCCAGAACCAGGTCAGCGCCGGAGGCCGCGGCCACTGCGCGCTCATTCGGAAACGCCTGGCGCGGCGACACGAGGCGAAGTTCAGTCAGCCCACAATTCAACATGGCGCGCGCGGCCATACCGATGTTCTCGCCGAGCTGCGGGGCCACCAGGATCACCACCGGCCCACCGGTCAGGGTCTCGTTCGTTCGATTGGTACCGGCCATCGCGGCGCGCGCTTTCGGGGTCAGACCCCGATGCCCTCGCGGTAGAGCTTGTAGGTGATGCTGTCCTGAAGCGCGTTGAACGAGGCATCGATGACGTTGGCTGACACGCCCACCGTCGACCAGCGGTGCCCGCTCGCGTCGACGCTTTCAATCATTACGCGGGTCACCGCCTTGGAGCCGTCCTGCGGCGTGAGGATCCGGACCTTGTAGTCCGTCAACCGGATATTCTCGAGCTTCGGATAGGTTGCGAGCAGCGCATTCCGGAGCGCGGTGTCGAGCGCGTTCACCGGGCCATTGCCCTCGGCGACAGTCATCACCTCCTCGCCGCCCACGGTCAGCTTGATCGTGGCTTCGGACAGCGTCACGAGATCACCGCGGGCGTTGAACCGCCGCTCGTCGATGACGCGGAAGCTCGTGAGATCGAAATACTTCGGCGCCTCGCCAAGCGCGCGGCGCGCCAGCAGCTCGAAGCTCGCGCCGGCGTCGTCATAGGAATAGCCGTCATGCTCGCGCTCCTTCACCTCCTCGACCAGGCGGGAGACACGCTTGTCGCCGGGGTCGAGGGCGATACCGATCTCGCGGAACCGCGCCATGATGTTCGAACGCCCCGATTGGTCCGAGACCACGATGTGCCGCCGGTTGCCGACCCGTTCCGGTTCGATGTGCTCGTACGTCCGGGGATCCTTCTCGACCGCCGAGACATGCAGCCCGCCCTTGTGGGCAAACGCCGACTCGCCGACATAGGGCAGGTTCCGCTGCGGCGCCCGGTTCAATCGCTCGTCGAGCAGGCGAGAGAGATGCGTCAAATGACCGACACCCACTTCGCTGACGCCGATCTCGTACTCCGTCTTGAGCGCGAGGCTGCCGATCAGCGAAATGATGTTCGCGTTGCCGCACCGCTCGCCGAGCCCGTTGATCGTGCCCTGAACATGACGCGCGCCCGCGGCGACGGCGGCCAGCGAATTGGCGACCGCGTTCTCGGTGTCGTTGTGGGCGTGGATGCCGACATGGCTGCCCGGCACGTGTTTCACAAC
>JAJFFI010000016.1 GCA_021776755.1 Alphaproteobacteria bacterium
CGATGATCTTGCGAAGTGCCACGAGCGTCGGCGCGTGGGTGAGATTGAGATGCAGCGGTGTGACCGAAATATAGCCCTCGTTTGTCGCCGCCAGATCGCTTTCCGGGCCGACCAGGTCCTCGTCCCGCAAGGGCCCGATCCAGTAGTAGGGTTTGCCACGCGGGTCGATCCGCTCATCCAGGTGTCCAAGCTTGCGTCGGCCCTGGATCGCGACCTTCACACCCTTAACTGATGCCGCAGAAACGTCCGGGAAGTTTATGTTTAATAGTACATTTCTCGGCCAGTCGAGCTTTTCCAGCAGGCGGAGCACGTCGCCTGCGTGCTGCTCTGCCGTTGCCCATTTCGCCGAGTCATGCCCGGTCACGAGCGACATGGCGACCGATGGCACGCCGAGCAGCGTTCCTTCCATGGCTGCCGCGATGGTGCCTGAATAGGTCACGTCCTCGCCCATGTTGCCGCCCCGGTTCACGCCCGAAAGCACGAGATCCGGCGGCTGATCCTTCATGATCTGCCGGAGCGCGAGCAGCACGCTGTCGGTCGGCGTGCCCATCACCGCGAACCGCCGCTCGGAGAGCCGCCGGATGCGCAGCGGATCGCGGAGCGTCAGCGAGTGCCCTGCCCCGCTCTGCTCGGTTTCGGGGGCGACCACCCAGACATCGTCGGAAAGCTGCCGCGCGATGCGCTCCAGCGCCTTCAGGCCGTTCGCATTGATGCCGTCGTCGTTCGATAGCAGGATGCGGGCGTTCTTGAGTTTCAGCGGCGGATAGGACCCGCGGTCTTCGCTCATGCGGAAATCCGCTCGAGTCCGCCCATCAGCGGGCGAAGCACCTCCGGAACGGCGATGCTGCCATCCGCCTGCTGATAGTTCTCCAGCACCGCGATCAGCGTCCGCCCCACCGCGAGGCCCGAGCCGTTCAGCGTGTGGACGAACTCGGTGCCTTTCTGGCCCTTGCGGCGCAGGCGCGCCTTCATGCGCCGGGCCTGGAAGTCGCCGCAGTTCGAGCAGCTCGAAATCTCGCGATAGGCGTCCTGCCCCGGCAACCAGACCTCGATGTCGTAGGTCTTCTTGGCCCCGAATCCCATGTCGCCGGTCGAGAGCACGACGACGCGGTAGTGCAGCCCGAGGCGTTTCAGCACTTCCTCGGCGCAAGCGGTCATCCGTTCGTGCTCGGCCTCGGATTGCTCGGGTGTCGTGACCGAGACCATCTCGACCTTTGAGAACTGGTGCTGGCGCAGCATCCCGCGGGTGTCCTTGCCTGCCGCGCCCGCCTCGGACCGGAAACACGGGGTCAACGCAGTATAGCGATGCGGCAGGTCGTCCTCGTCGGCGATGTTCTCCCGCGCGAGATTGGTCAGCGGGACCTCGGCGGTCGGGATCAGCCAGAGGTTCTCAAACCAGTTCCTATTGCCGCCTTCACGAATTTCTTGGAGCAGAGATTCTGTTTGTTCTTCGACCCACTGGGGGTTGGCTATTTCGATTTCTTCGGGCGTCCAATGTTGGATATTGCCGTCGAATTTAGTGTTGTGCTTGTTGTGCTTGTTGAGTTGGTTGGCGCCATCAGCTGCAAAAATCTTGATTTGTGCAGAGAGCACAGCAGCAAATTTTGCCTCATCTATCTTTCGTGTTCTGAACAGGTCTTCGGAGAACTTCGGCAACTGCCCAGTCCCGAACATCGCGTCGTCGCGCACCAGCAAGGGCGGCACGACCTCGGTATAGCCGTTCTCGCCGGTGTGCAGGTCGAGCATGAAGGTGCCGAGCGCGCGTTCGAGCCGGGCGAGCGCCCCTTTCAACACCACGAAGCGCGCTCCTGACAGCTTGGCCGCGGTCTCGAAATCCATCAGGCCGAGCGCTTCGCCAAGCTCGAAATGCTGTTTGGGTTCGAACCCGAGGTCCGGTTTGTCGCCCACCTTGCGGAGCTCGACATTGGCGTCTTCGTCCTCGCCGTCGGGCACGTCCGAGGCGGGTGGATTCGGCAGGCCCGCGAGCAGTGCGGCGATCGCTTCGCCCTTCTCGCGCTCCTCGTCCTCGAGTTGCTGGATGCGCGCCTTGATGCCGGCAACCTCCTCGATCAGCGCGTCCGCATCCTCGCCCTTGCTTTTGGCCGCGCCGATCGCCTTCGATGCCTCGTTGCGGCGCGCCTGCAACTCCTGCATTTCAGTGATCATCGACCGGTGCGCCTCATCGAGCGCGAGCACGGTACCGGACTGCGGCGGCAGCCCCCGGCGCGCCATCGCGGCGTCGAAATCGTCCGGGTTTTCGCGGATCCACTTGAGGTCGAGCATGATGTGACGTGTTGCTTCCGGAGGGCTGATGCGGGGTCGATACGGAGTGGGCCGGACGGAGTGCGCCGGTTATAGATTGCGGCCCCGCACCCGTCCACAGAGACAACCCGGACAAGCGGTGTTATTCGCCCGGTTCGGACTTCGGCTCGGGCTCGCTGTCGTCGTCGTCTAGGGCCTCGTCCATCGCGGCGCGCTTTTTCTCGACCATGCGGGCCGAGATGATCGACACCTCGTAGAGGAACAGGATCGGCACCGCGAGGCCGATCTGGCTGATAATGTCCGGCGGCGTCAGGATCGCCGCGCAGGCAAAGGTCACAACGATTGCATAGCGGCGCTTGGCCTTGAGGCCGTCGGACGTCACCATGCCGGCCTTGGCGAGCAGCGTGAGCAGCACCGGCAACTGGAACGCGACGCCAAAGGCGAAGATCAGCCGCATCACCAGCGAGAGATACTCGCTGACCCGGGCCTCGAGCTGCACCGGCATCTTGCCGTCGCCACCTTGCTGCTGATAGCCGATCAGGAAATCCCAGGCCAGCGGCATGATGAAATAGTAGACGAGTGCCGCGCCGGCAATAAACAGCACTGGTGTTGCCAAAAGAAATGGCAGGAAAGCCTTTTTTTCATGGACATAAAGCCCCGGCGCCACAAACTTCCACACCTGGATCGCGATCGCCGGGAACGTCAGCGAGATCGCCGCAAAGAACGCCACCTTGATCTGGGTGATGAAGAACTCCTGCGGGGCCGTGAAGATCATCCGCTGGTTCGGCGAATCCGCAAGGGCTTCGCGAAGTGGGTCGACCAGAAAATTGAAGACGTGGTCGGCGACCGCAAAGCAGGCGAAGAACGCGACCACGAAGAACACCGCGCAGACGAGCAGGCGCTTGCGGAGCTCCGTCAGGTGCTCCAGCAGCGGCATCTTGTAGTCGTCTTCAGCGGCTTCGGTCATATCGCCTTAGCTTTCGGCGGCATGTCCATCTCCTCGCCGGAGAGCATGCGAACGGTCGAAGCGTCGTTTCGGCGCATCGCGCTCATCACGCCTTGGCCTTCGACGCGCTACCGCCGGCAGCGTTCTTGGTCAGGCCGGTCTTGGTCTTGGCGGAGGCCTTGGTCGACTTGGCGCTCTTGCCCGCGGGTTTGGCGCTTGCCTTGGCGGCCTTTGGCTTGGCGTCCGGCGCGTCGGCGGCTTCGTCCGTTCCGCCGGTATCATTCGCGTCCTTGCCTCCGGATTCGAGCTTTTTGGTCCCGGCGTCCCCGACCGTGGACGTAGCGGCCCCTTCGTTTTCGGTGCTCTCGAACGGATCGCCATAGCCGCCGGTGGGATCGATCATGGGGTCGAGATCGCCGAGGCCGTCGCGGGCGGATTTTTCGACTTCGTCGCGGAGTTCCTTGAGTTCCGCCTCGCGCACCAGGTCGTCGACGCCTGACTGGAACTCGCGCATCATGCCGCGCATCTTCCGGATGATGCCGGTCAGCGTGCGCATTGCGGCGGGCAGGTCTTTTGGCCCGATCACGATCAGGGCAACGACCGCTATCAGACCGATTTCGACCCAGCCGATATCGAACATCTCAGAACGCTCCGCGGATGCGGTTGGTGAAGGCCCGCTGTCCCTGGCCTGCCGTCACCCGGTTTCGGGCGCCGGCAGCGGCCGGTCTCAGCTCTTGGCCGCCTTGACCTTCTTGGTCTCGGCCTTGGCGGCCTCTTTCTCGGCAGCCTCTGACTTGAGTACCTTGGGCTCTTCCTCTTCTTCCTCGCCGGCTTCGGGCTCCTTTTCGTCGCTGCTGACGCCGGTCTTGAAGGACTTGATGCCCTTGCCGATGTCGCCCATGACGCGGGAGATCTTGCCCCGGCCGCCGAACAGGATCAGCACGATCACCAGGACGACGACCCACTGCCAGACTCCGGTAAAGCCACCCATCATTTTCTCCCTGACCTCGCTTAATTCACCGTACTGCCACGCACGTTACTCTTCAGCGCCCGGAGGTCCGTGCGCAGATGAACCTGGCGCGCGCCGTGTTATAGGGGTTATGTAATGGTCTCGCGCGGAAAAACAAAGGTTTGTGTGAGATCGAGGTCGACCGAAATGCGGTCGGTCTCGTCCGGCACAATTACGCCCGGGTGGCGCGCATGCAAGTGCAGGGGCTCTTCCCCGTTCCGGCCGACACTCAGATGGATCAGGCTGGTGCGCCCGAGCAGCCGGGTCGTGATGACGGCGGCGTTCTGATGGATATCGACCTGTCCTTGATGGATCTTCAACCCTTCGGGACGGATGACGACCTGCACGGGCGTGCCGTCGGGGAAATCGGCGGGCACGTTCCCAAGCGGCGTCTTGACGGCCCCTGACTGAACGGTACCGTCGATTTCGTTCACCTCGCTGAAAAACCCCGCGACGAAGGACGACACCGGGCGGAAGTAGACCTCCCGCGGCGTGCCGATCTGCACCAGCAGGCCCCGGCGCATGACCGCGATGCGGTCGGCGAGATACATCGCCTCCTCGGCGTCGTGGGTCACCATCAGGGCGGCGATGCCGCTTTCCTTCAGGATATGGAGCGTGTCGTCGCGTACCTGGTCGCGGAGGCGTGCGTCGAGATCGGAGAACGCCTCGTCGAGCAGCAGCAGCGCCGGTTCGGGCGCGAGCGCGCGGGCGAGCGCCACCCGCTGCTGCTGACCGCCTGAAAGCTCGTGCGGGTATCGCGCCGCCGACGTGACCATCCCGACCTCACCCAGCATCCGGCGCGCCTGCGCGTCCTGCTCTCTGCCGGGCCGTCCGCGAAGCCCGAACTTCACGTTGTCCAGCACGGTCAGGTGGGGAAACAGCGCGAAGTCCTGGAACACCATCCCGACGCCCCGCTCGTCGGGCGGCAGCGCGGTGCGCGGATCGTTGTCGGCGACCGTCCGCCCCCCAAGCGTGATGGTGCCGGTCTGGATCGCCTCGAGGCCCGCAACGAGGCGCAGCAGCGTCGTCTTGCCGCAGCCCGACGGTCCGACAAGTCCGACGATCTCACCGGCCTCTACCGTGAGATCGATCGCATCGCAGGCAACGGTCTTGCCATAATGGTGGCTCAAGCCCGCAACCGTCAGCGATGGTGGTCTGGCGGTGGCGCCCCGTGCAGGTATCTCCGGCATCTCGCTCATGCGGACTGCTCCGCGATGCGGTCGGCTTCCGACGTCCGTTGTCCGGGCCGAGAGCGCGCGATCGAACGGCAGAGCAGCAGCACCGGCACAATCCCGACCGCGACGATGGCGAGCGCCCCGGGCGCGGCCTCGGCCAGCAACTCGTCGCTCGCCAGCTCGAACACCCGGACGGCCAGTGTGTCGAAATTGAACGGCCGGATGATCAGCGTCGCCGGGAGTTCCTTCATGACATCGACGAAGACGAGTGTTGCGGCGGTCAGGAGGCTCGCCCGCATGATCGGCATGTGCACCCGGCGGAGCGCGCCGAACGGACCCATGCCGAGCGTGCGTGCGGCTCCGTCCATGTTGGCGGTGACGCGCCCGAGGCCCGCCTCGACGGTGTTGAGGGAGACCGCGAGGAAACGAACGAGGTAGGCTAGGATGAGGGCCGCGATCGTGCCGGAGAGCAGGATGCCGGTCGCCTCGCGCACATAGGAGAACGCGATCAGGATGCCGACCGCGATCACCGCGCCGGGTACCGCGTAGCCCATTGCGGAAACCCGGTTGGCAAAGGCGCCCGCGGCGGATGGAGCGAGTCGCTGGCTGTAGGCGAGCAGCAAGGCCAGGGCGACGGCAAGTGCCGCGGCCAGTCCCGCTAGGATGAAACTGTTGGTGGCCGCACTGAAGAAGCGGCTGTCGACCCAGTCGAGGTTCTGCACCGTCCAGACGGCGAGCATCCCGAGTGGCAGCAGGAAGCCGAGCAG
>JAJFFI010000151.1 GCA_021776755.1 Alphaproteobacteria bacterium
CGGGTTTCGGCTCCGGCGTCTTCGGGACGACCACGGGAGGCGGCGCAAACGTGCCGTCCCGCTGCGCCAGGGCCGATGGCACTGCCAGCATACCGGCGGCAGCCGCGGCCAACAGGGACGCACGCAGAATTCGGAGAGAAAAATACATTCGTTTCCAGCCGGTTGGGGCGCCGGGCGGCGGTTACGGGTCTCCCGGAACCCCATAGCTGGGTGCGGCATCGGGATCAAGCGCGCGGGTCACATAGGCCTCGGCTTCGCCGACATAACGTTCCCAGAGATCGGCCAGATCACCGACCGGATCGTCGCTCCAGTCGGCGCGAAGATCGACGAATGGCCAGTCCTGCTCATGGGCGACGAGGAGTGCGGCCGAATGGACGTCGCCTTCCTCGCCCCCGGCGCCGATACCGGCAGCGAGCCCCGCGAGAAGGCGGGTCGCGAGATGCTGATCGGGATGAGCCTGGAAGCCGTCGGCCATTGCCTGGGGCACGTTCGTGCCGGAGAGAAGGTTGCCCGCCGCGACACAATCCTCGCCCTCGGCCACGCCGTGGGTGCCGAGGGTCCGTGCCCCGGAATAACTCGCCGTCCCGCCATTGATGTCGATCACGGCAATCTGGCGATGCTCGATCTTTTCGTGCGCGACGATCGTGCGGCCGAGCGCTTCTTTGGCCGTGAGACCGCCCGCGATGCGGTCGAGAATTTCGTTGCCGAGCCGCGGGTCGGTCACGTTCTGGGTCGACACCGCGCCCACCCCTGCCCGCACCCAGGGACACCGCGCGCCCACACAGATGCTCGACGTGGTAATCGCGATGCCCACCATGCGGGTGCGCGCGCAGCGGCCGGTAATCGAAAAGGTCATGCGGTCCGTCCTGGTCTGTGAGGTTCGGTCAGGCGACCTTCGTCTGGCGCGCCTTGCGTTTTCCCGGCTTGTGCGTCCGGGTCTTCGGTTTTCGCGCAGCATAGCCGGAAAGCCGGCGCGAGAGATACTTCTGGAAATCATGCAGCTCGCGTTCGAGCCAGGACAGCGGCCCGGCTTCCGAGAGCGGCGCGCGCGCGCCCTCGTAGATGCCTTCAACGACGAACCGGTCCTCCTCGTTGACGCGGTCAAAAAAGCCGATCACCTCTTCGCGAAAGGCTTCAAGGTCCGACGTCGCCGCCAGCACTTCGGGCGCGATCGCGGCGCCGAACCGCACGTGTACCTGTCCCGGACCCTCGGGACGCAGGATCAGGTACCAGAGATGGTCAGGCGCCAGCACGGTCATGTGGGTCGGGAACACGGTTGGCAGCACGGAGGTCGTGCGCCACGGGCCTTCGAGCCGGGTGTTGTCCGGATGCGCGGTGCCGAGCTTCGCGTCACCCGTTTTCTGGAACAGCTGATAGGTGAAGGCCTCATGGACGTCGCCCGGAAATTCGCACTGGTCCGGCGGCGTCCACGCCCCGACGGTCGCCTTGTGCGCCACGGGCAGGTGATAGCCTTCCATGAAGTTCTCGGTCAGCAGTTTCCAGTTGGTGTTCCAGAGATGGTCCTGGGTCACGAGCTGAACATAGTCGCCCATCCGGTAGCGGCCGACAACTTCGCGCAGCGGCTCAAGTTGTTCTGAAATCGAGACGGTTTTGGGGTCGAGCGTGACGTAAATCCAGCCTTCCCAGACATCCGTACGGATTTCCGGAAGCGACATCCCCTTCGGATTGAAGTCCGCACGGTCCTGCATATGCGGGGCGCCTTTCAGCTGTCCGTCGATGCCATACGCCCAGCCGTGATAGGGGCAGGTGATACCCCGGCAGCTTCCCCGCCCCTGGAGCAGCCGCATCATCCGGTGCAGGCAGACATTGGCAAACGCGCGAACGCCGCTATCCCTGCCCCGAATGGCGAAAATCGGCTGGTCGTTGATCATGCCGGTCAGGTAATCGCCCGTCTTCGGGATTTCCTCGGCGCGGCCCAGGCAGATCCAGTCGCGCGCGAAGATGCGTTCCTTTTCGAAGGCGTGCAGGTCTTCCGACAGGTAGGCCGACGGCGGCAGTGCCCTGGTCTCCCCGTGCGGCAAGGCGGCGAGTTCGTCGATACGGTCGAGGATCAGCTCAACCGGCCAGATCGGGTCGCTCATCGCGCGCCTCCTGCGCAGCCATGCCACCGGCTGCAGTGAAGACCAGGGGAAATTCGGGTGCATCCATCGGATCGCCCGGGCTCAGCGTCACGCGCGGGAACGGTGGCGACGTGGTGCCGTCGCGCCGGGCCCAGCGGCAATCGTCGCCAAGCCAGCGGCTCGAGAATGCGCGGCGGCGGTTCTTGCTCGTGTTGGCCGGCGCGCCGTGGACGGTCAGGAAATGGAAGGCGACCGCATCGCCCGGCTCCATTTCCCAGCCGAGAATTCGATAGTCGCCACGCGCCGCATCGATATCCGGGACGGAGTCAAAGTCGGCGCCGCTGTCGTAAAGCGGATCGCCGTTGAAGCGGTCCGGGCGGAACCTCCGCCCCCAGCGGTGCGAGCCCGCGACGAATTCGATGGCGACGTCGCGGGGCACCGGGTCGAGCGGCGTCCAGAGGCTGCAGGTCAATTCGCCGTCGACCGGGTAATACGGCTGGTCGTGGTGCCAGGGCGTGACCGAACTGTTGCCCGGCTCCTTGACCAGCACATGTTCGTGGAAAAGCCGCACGGTCTCCGAGCCCATCAGCGCCGCCGCGATTCGGGCAGCT
>JAJFFI010000152.1 GCA_021776755.1 Alphaproteobacteria bacterium
ACAGCCACCCGCTCTACCGCTGAGCTACACCGGATCAGTATCGGGCGCGGCTTATAGCAGACCGCCGTTGTCGCGGTCCAGTGCCGTTCGTGCCCGCAGGGACGCTATCAGGGGAGACTTAACACAGCCTTGACGGCGCGGGTCACGAAATAGGCGTGCGCGGGAAGTTTGGCAAGCAGGGATTGGCTATTCCGGTATTTGATCTATTATCAAGTTATCAATGCCAAATTGAGATATCGGGGCTGGCCATGGACGTATCCGATCTGCGTGTCTTCGAGACGGTCGCCCGGCTGGGCGGGATGACGGCGGCCGCCACCGAGCTTCACACAGTGCAGTCCAATGTGACGACGCGGGTGCGCATCCTCGAGGACGATGTCGGCATGCCGCTGTTCGAGCGCCACAGCCGGGGGGTGCGGACGACGCCGGCGGGGGAGCGCTTGCTGCCCTATGCACGCCGGGTGAGGGCGCTGGTCGAAGAGGCGCGCCGGGCGGCCCGCGATGAGGGCGATCCCGGAGGCACGCTCACGATAGGATCGCTCGAGACGACGGCCGCGGCCCGGCTTTCGCCGGTGCTGGCCGAATACGCGGCGCGCTATCCGGCGGTCGATCTGGTGCTGCGCACGGGCACGACGGCGGAACTGATCCGCCAGGTGCTGGCCCGGGACGTCGACGGCGCCTTTGCCGCCGGACCGGTGGATCATCCCGAACTCGACTGGCAGCCGGTGTTCCGGGAAGAGCTGATGCTGGCGACCGCGCGGTCGGTGCATGACATTGAAGATCTTGCCGCGGCCGACGGGCTCAAGATCGTCGTGTTGCGCGCGGGATGTTCCTATCGCCAGCGGCTCGAAGACCTGCTGGCCCGGCGCGGCCTCGTCGATCTGCGAAAGCTTGAGCTTGGCACCATCGACGCGATCCTCGGATGTGTCGCGGCAGGGCTCGGCGTCACGCTGTTGCCGCGCGCAACGGTCGAAGCAGCGGTCAAGGCCGGCGCCATTCGCGCGCATGCCTTGCCGCCAAAGGATGCACAGGTGGAAACCGGCTTCGTCCGGAGGCGCGAGGCCTTTGTTCCAAGCGCGCTCACTGCCTTCCTCGCGATGGCCAACGAACCGTCCGCCGCGCTGGCGGCCCAATAGCGCCATCTGGAAACCCGATACCGGCCATCCCGGATAACCGTTTTACCGGCACCGGGCCGGGACCTACCTTTCCAGCCAGATGAATTTCCAGGATTGTTCGCCATGCCCTTCCAGACCGCCTTGACCGAACGCCTCGGCATTGCCCATCCGATCATCCAGGCGCCGATGGCGGGAGGTGGGGACACGCCGGAACTCGTGATCGCGGTGGGCGAGGCCGGGGGGCTTGGCTCGATCGCCGGGGCCTATCGGACACCGGACCAGATCGCAGCCGTCACCAAGCAGGTCCGGGCGGCAAGCGCCGCTCCGTTCTCGGTGAATCTGTTCGCCCCAGAACCGGCGCCGTCCAAGCCCGACAACGAGGACGCCGCCCGGGCCGCTGTTGCGGGCTACTACGTCGAACTGGGGCTTCCGGTGCCGGGCGATCTGGATGAGGCCGGGTTCCGCTTTGAGGCGCAGCTCGAGGCAGCGCTTGAGAGCGGCGCGCGTGTAATCAGCTTCACCTTCGGGATCCCGCCGCGCGACGCGATCGACGCGATCAAACAGAGGGAAATCCTGCTCGCCTGTACCGCAACCTCGGTCACCGAGGCGCGTGCGCTGGCGGCCGCGGGCGCCGACATGATCGTGGCGCAAGGAGGGGAAGCCGGCGGGCATCGTGGCAGCTTTCCGGGGTCGGCGGCGCATGTCATCGGCACGGTCGCGCTGGTGCCGCAGATCGTCGATGTGGTCGACGTGCCGGTGATCGCCTCGGGCGGGATCATGGACGGGCGCGGTATTGCCGCTTCCCTCGCACTCGGGGCCGATGCCGTGCAGATGGGCACGGTGTTCCTGACGACAGAGGAAGCCGGCATCCCCGAGGCCTACAAGCAGGTCATCCTCGATGCCCGCGAAGACGAGACCCGGATCACCCGGGCGTTCTCGGGACGGGCGGCGCGCGGCATCGAGAACCGGTTCCTGCGCGAGGTTGGCGAGGCCAGCGCGATCCTGCCGTTCCCGCTGCAGAATGCCCTGACGCGATCGCTCCGGAAGGCCGCCGGCGAGCGCGGCCGGACCGAGTTTCTGTCGCTCTGGGCCGGGCAGGGGCTGGGTCTCGCCAAGCAAGGCACGGCTGCTGACCTGATGGCGAACCTGGTCTCGGGGCTCGACGCCGCGGCCGCGCGATTCAGGTCCTGATACGCGCGTTTGGTCTGGAGCGGGGAAATGGAGGCCCGGGCCGGAATCGAACCGACCTAAAAGGATTTGCAGTCCTCTGCATAGCCAATCTGCCACCGGGCCACATGTCCGCGAGACACATGCACGCTGCGGGTCCCGTCCGCGAGCGAGGGCGACATATAGGGCGCGGCCCCTTTGTGGTCAACCAAATGCAGGTGGCGGCGCATCGACGCCATCGTCTCCGGATTTCGGTCGATTGTCAGTCGGCGCCACGCAAAGTATATAGGCGGGAGTTCTTCACTCTGGCCGTGTTCGCGTCCCGCCGACCGGCCTCCAGGCGAGAGCATTCGGATGGATAATTTCGCGCGCGCGCGTCACAACATGGTCGAGAGTCAGATCCGGACCAACAAGGTGACGGACGATATGCTGCTCGCGGCCCTCGGCGATGTTCCGCGCGAACGGTTCGTGCCGAAAGCGCAGCGGGGCATCGCTTACGTCGATGAGGACATTCCGATCGGCGGCGGGCGCTATCTCATGGAGCCGATGGTGCTGGCCCGGCTGCTGCAGGAAATCCTGATTGAAAAGGATGACATCGCCCTCGATGTCGGCGCGGCCACCGGCTACAACGCCGCCGTGATGGCGCGGCTTGCCGGCACCACGGTCGCACTCGACCGCGACGCCGACCTTGTGCAGCACGCGACCGCGGCCTTCGAGGAACTCCACATCGACAACGCGGTGGCCGTCGAGGGCGAGCTTGCCAAAGGCTACGCACGTCAGGGGCCCTATAACGTCATTCTGCTGTCGGGCATGGTTCCCAAGGTGCCGATTTCGCTGTTCGAGCAGCTGTCAGAAGGCGGGCGGCTCGGCGCGATTGTGCCGGGCGACCATGGGCCGGCCGGGCAGGGCATGTCGCGGGCAATGATCTACCGGAAATCCGGCGGCGTGGTCTCCGGACGTATCCTGTTCGATGCGGCCGTGCCGATGCTGCCGGGCTTCGAACAGGAAGAAGCATTTGTATTCTGAGCAGGTGCTGGCTCCGGGGACATTCCGGGGCTGGAGGAACGTAGGACGATGAAACCGGATGCACTGAACATCCGGACATGGACGGGATGAGAGCGTAGTTCGAAGCAGATATGGGGATTGAGGTGGCAGGCAGGAAATTTCGGAGTACGGCGCGAACGACGTCGATGCGGGCGAGCTTGTGGATCGCCCTCGGGTTAGTGCTGTCGGCGGCGTTTGCCATGTCCGCCCACGCTCAGACCTCATTGCTCAAGGACGCCTTTGCCAAGGCATACGCCGGCAATCCGACGCTGGAGGCCGCCCGCGCCGAATTACGCTCGGTCGACGAACAGATGCCCCAGGCGCTGTCCAATTTCCGCCCGACGATTACCGGCAGTTTCGATATCGGCAAGCGGCGCAGCTTCACAAGCAACCGCAGCAGCAATTTCGGCGCATCGGGCGGGTCGTTCAAAAACAAGCAAAACACCACGCCCAGTACCTACGGGCTCACAGTCGAGCAGCCGATCTTCCGGGGCTTCCGGTCGTTTGCTGAAACGCGCCAGGCGCTGGCCACGATCCGGGCCCAGAGGGCGCGCCTGATCACGACCGAGCAGACGACCCTGTTGCAGACCGTTACCGCGTTCATGGACGTGGTGCGCGACCAGGCGGTGCTGCAACTCAACATCAACAATCTCCGGGTGCTGACCCGGCAATTGCGCGCGACCCGCGACCGTTTCGGCGTCGGCGAAGTGACCCGGACGGATGTCGCCCAGGCCGAGGCGCGGCTTGCAAGCGCGCTGGGCGACCGGGTCCAGTCGGAGGGCGATCTCGACGCGTCCCGGGCACGGTTCCGCGAGGTCGTGGGCGACTTGCCGGGCAAGTTGAAACAACCGGCGAGACCAAAGGGGTTGCCGAAGACCCTGGACGAGGCGGTTGCCGAGGCTTCCCGCCGCGAACCCACGGTTGTCGCAGCGCTCTATACCGAGCGCGCAGCCCGCGAGAATGTCGATGTCATCGGCGGCGAGTTGCTGCCCCAGATCAGCGTCCGGGGCGACTTCACCCGGAGTTCCGAGACCAACGGTCCGGAAGGCCTCTCGGACAGCGATACGGTGACCTTCCAGATCACCATCCCGCTCTATCAGGCCGGCGCCACCACGTCGCGGCTGCGGGCGGCCAAGCAGGTCGTGAGCCAGCGCCGCATGGAAATGATCGCCGCCCGGCGCGGCGCGGTGCAGGAAGCGACCCGTGCCTGGGAAGCCTATGAGTCCGCCACCGCCCAGTTGAAAGCCTTCCGGTCAGCGGTCAAGGCGAACCGCATCGCGCTGAACGGCGTGCGCGAAGAGGCCTCGGCGGGTCTGCGCACCGTGCTCGACACGCTGGATGCGGAGCAGGAATTGCTGACCGCCCAGGTCAATCTGGTCCGCGCAAACCGGAACTCCGTCGTGGCCGCCTATGAGGTGCTTTCCGCGATCGGACGGCTCACCGCCGCCGAACTCGGACTGAATGTCGACCGGTACGATCCGACCCGATACTACGAATCAGTCAAGTGGAAGTTCTGGGGCCTCGGGGACCGCTTGCCGCCGAAGAGCGAGTAGCCGCTTTCCAATTCCCCGGAGTTTTGCGGCCAAGTGCCCGGAAACCGGCAAGAACTCGCCATTTCTTTTGAATATCTTTACTTTACCCTGATACCCTCCGGGCAGATACTGCTGGAGAAACAGGCACATGACGGCACAGGCACAACTTGACGATACTGATATGAGCGACCCGCAAGGCCAGCAAGATCCGTCGATGGAGGAGATTCTCGCATCCATCCGGCGGATCATTTCGGAAGGCGTCGAGGAGCAGGAGGGCGAGCAGCAGGCTGCCGGCCCCGCATCCCCATCGCCGGAACCCGAAGACGAAGACGAAGTGCTGGAGCTGGTCGAGGCCGAAGAGCCTGACGACGACGTGCTCGATCTGACGACCGCGATTGCAGATGACGGCACGACTGCGGAGCTTGAGGACGAAGAGCCCGAGGAAGACGTCACCATGGTGATGCGGGAGCCGGAACCTGAGCCCGAGCCGGAACCGTTTCCGGAGCCCGAGCTCGAAATGCTTTCCGAACCGGAGCCCGAACCCGAGCCCGAGCCGCTTCCGGAACCTGAGCCGGAACCCGTCATGCAAAGCTTCACACCGCCGCCGCCCGCGGATACCGGCGACCGGCTGGTCTCCGATGATTCCGCGCATGAGGCGCGCGACGCCTTCGCCGAGCTCGCCCAGGCGGTCGAACGCGAGGAACCGAAGCCAGCCCCCGTGGCAGACCCGGTGCCGATCGGCCACGGCGCGCGGACGCTGGAAGAGATGGTTCTCGAATCGCTCCGCCCGATGCTGAAAGGCTGGCTCGACCAGAACCTGCCCGACATGGTCGAGCGGCTGGTCAAGGAAGAGATCCAGCGCCTCGCCCGGCGCTGACGACGATTTACCGAAGACCGTGATGCGGCAGGGTGCCTCCTTACCGGGGCGCCCTTTCTGCATCTGGACCTGCGCCCGGCGGCATTCGTCGCGCACTCTGTTGAGAGAGCGCCTGTTGATAGAGCGGGATCGAAGCACTAAAACCAGCGCGGTTTCCCAAAGACAATCGAAACGCGCCAGCCGTCGGCGCGAGAAGGATCATTCCGGCGATGCTGGACAAGACCTACAGCCCTGACGACATCGAGCAGAAGCACTACCGCCGCTGGGAAGAGTCGGGGGCGTTTGCGTGCGCGCTCACGCGCGGCGAAGACCCGGGTGATGCCAAGCCCTATACGATCGTCATTCCGCCACCGAACGTCACCGGCAGCCTGCACATGGGCCATGCGCTCAACAACACGCTGCAGGACATCCTGATCCGGGTCATGCGCATGAAGGGGCGGGATGCGCTGTGGCAGCCCGGCACCGATCACGCCGGCATCGCGACCCAGATGGTGGTGGCGCGTCAGCTAGAGGCCGATGGCATCGCGCTCGACCGCGGCAAGGCGCCGGAAGGCGAGAATATCAAACTGATCGGGCGTGAGGAGTTCGTCGAGAAGGTCTGGGAATGGAAAGAAGAGTCGGGCGG
>JAJFFI010000153.1 GCA_021776755.1 Alphaproteobacteria bacterium
CCGCAGACAGCAACGCCCGCGAGCCGTGAAGCTGCGCGGGCGTGCCTGAAGCGGATTTCAGGTTCTGAAAATTACTCTGCGGTGACGACCTTCATCACCAGCTTGCCCCCCGGCTTGATCGGGCCGTCTTCCTTGGCGCCGAGCGTGTACTCGAAGATACCGGTCTTCATGCCGCCGGCCTCGCTGTGGACCATCAGCATGAGCATGTCGCCCTTGGCGACCGGCTCGGTCAGGATCGCAGTGACGTCCTGGTTCATGCCGGCCTTGATTGGCGCATGACCGACCACCGGGCCGGGCTTGCCGGAGGCATCCGTGCGATGAACGACGAGCCAGCCATTGGCGTCCGCCGATACCTTGGCGGCGGTGACGGTGCCGCCGGCGACACTCTGGTTGGCGGCGACAACGCCAGCCATGTGATTGTCGGCGAGGGCCGGCGCGGCCAGCATCATCGCGGCGGCGATACCCGAAAGTGCGAACTTGGTTTTCATAGTTATCTCCCTGTTTTTTTCTTGCGGCTGTGGCCGGATTGGCCAGCCACGCAGCGCGAAAGCGCCGCGAAACGCCCCGCAGAGGCACGTTCTAAGGGGAGCTACGAAGGGGAATACAGCTATGGATGCGAGCGAAGGTGCTAAATTACGCGGGCCGGACCGGAGCCGAGGCGCTCACGCCGGTTTCGCAACGCCCGCCCGGTTCAGGACGGCGTGCAGCAGGACATTGCACCCGGCCTCGATGTGCTCGGGCGTCGCGTCCTCGATCTCGTTGTGGCTGATGCCGTCTTTGCAGGGGATGAAAATCATGCCGGTCGGCGCGACGCGGGAGATGTAAACGGCGTCGTGGCCCGCACCCGAGACGACGTCCATCGCCTCGTAGCCGAGGAGTTCGGCGGACTTGGTCACTGCGGCGATGCAGTCCGGGTCGAATTCAACGGGCTGTGAGTCCCAGATGTCGTCAACTTTCCCGTCGATATCGCGGACCTCGGCAATTCGGGAAACCAGCGCCTTCAGGTCAGCGTCCATGCTGCGCAGGAGATCGGGATCCGGGTGGCGGAGATCGACCGAAAAGCGGACCGAGCCGGGGATGGTGTTGCGCGATCCGGGCTCGACGTGAAACTCGCCGATGGTCGCGCGGCCTTCTGGCGCAAGGTCGAAGGCGATGCGGTAGACGCCCGGCAGGATCTCGCTGGCCGCCGCCATCGGATCGCGGCGCTGGTCCATCGGTGTGGGGCCGGCATGCGCCTCCGAGCCCGTGAGCGTGACATCGTACCAGCGCATGCCTTGCACGCCCTGGACGATGCCGATGGTCTTCTCCTTCGCTTCGAGGATCGGGCCCTGCTCGATGTGCACCTCGAAGAAGGCGCCGACCGGATGGTCGCCCGGCGTCTCGTCGCCCTTGTATCCGATGCGGTCAAGCTCCTCGCCGATGCTGCGGCCATCGGGGTCGGTGCGGCTGTGGCCGAAGTCGAGATCGAATTCTCCGGCGAAAACGCCCGAGCCAACCATGGCCGGCGCAAACCGCGCACCTTCCTCGTTGGTCCAGACCGCGATCTCGACCGGCGCCTCGGTTTCGATGTCGTGATCGTTGAGCGCGCGGACCACCTCGAGTGCTGCGAGCACACCGTAGGCGCCGTCGTACTTTCCGCCCGTCGGCTGGCTGTCGAGATGGCTGCCGGTCATCACCGGCGCGAGCTCCGGATTGCGGCCCGGGCGGCGCGCGAAGATGTTGCCCATGGCGTCGGTGGTCACCGTGCAGCCGGCATCCTCGCACCATGAGACGAAGAGGTCCCGGCTCTCCTTGTCGAGATCGGACAGCGCCAGGCGGCATACGCCGCCCTTCTCGGTCGCGCCGATCTTCGCCATCTCCATCAGGCTGTCCCAAAGACGCGTGCCGTCGATGCGCAGATTGCCGGTCATGTGCTGCTCCTGTGTCCTGTTACGCCATAGGATGCGCCAGATGGGCGCCGGCGTCGACCCGGAGCAGTTCGCCGGTCACGTGGCGCGCGCCGGTGGCGAGCCAGAAGATGGCTTCCGCCACGTGTTCGGGTGTGGTGACTTCGGCCAGCGGCACGACCTTGGCAAACGCTTTGAGGTTTTTCTCGATCGCCGCGCTGTCCATGCCGTCCTTGTGCCAGTCGGTGTCGACAAAGCTGGGGCAGACCGCGTTCACACGGATCTCGGGGCTGAGTGCCCGTGCAAGCGAGAGCGTGAGCGTGTTGAGCGCGCCTTTCGAGGCCGCATAGGCGGAAGAACTGCCGAAGCCCGTGAGGGCGGCGAAGGACGATGTGTTGACCACCGAACCCCGTCCCGCGTCTTTCATCGCCGGGGCGACGGCGCGGATCATCTGATAGGCGCCGACGACGTTGACCGAGAATATCTTCTGGAAATCGAAGGCGGTCAGCGCCTCGAGGTCATCGGCAGGCGCGAAAGTCGTGACGCCGGCATTGTTGACCAGCACATCGATGCGGCCCCAGCGCGCCATCGTCTCTGCGGCCAGCCTGCGGCAACTGACGTCGTCGGCAACGTCGGCCTGGCAGACGAGTGTCTCGACGCCGGCACGCTTGCAGTCGCGCGCAACTTCATCGGCCGCGACCGCGCTCGAGCTGTAGTTGATCGCGACATTCCATCGCGCGCGGGCGAAGTGCAGCGCGGTTGCGCGGCCGATCCCCGAGGAGGCGCCCGTGATCAGGGCGACGGGCCGGTCGCTCGCCTCGATTGTGTTTCGCGCGGGCGTCACGCGCCGCGCCGGCGGGCAACCGCGTCCGCGACCACGCACAGGATCTCGAACATCAGGTTGGCGGCATTCAGCGCCGTGTGTCCCTGCGGGTCGAGCGGCGGAGACACCTCGCAGACGTCGCCGCCGACCAGGTTCAGACCCTGCAGCCCGCGGATCACGACCTGGGCGTCGCGCATCGAGAGCCCACCGGGCTCGGGCGCGCCAGTGCCCGGACAGTAGACCGGGTCGAGGCCGTCGATGTCGAAGGTGATGTAGGTGGGTCCGTCGCCCGCGACCTCGTGACAGGCGGCGATCACGTCCTTCCGGCCCATCTCCTCGAAATCGTCCATGGTGATGACGCGCATGCCCATGTCATACCCGTACTGGATGTCCTCATCCGAATAGCGCGTGCCGCGCAGGCCGATCTGCACCGTGCGTTTGGGGTCGATGATGCCTTCCTCGACCCCGCGGCGGAACGGCGTCGCGTGATTGATGCGGCTGCCCAGCAGCTCGTCGAGGGTATCGGCATGGGCGTCGAAATGGATGCAGCCGATCGGAGCGTCCTGCCCGATGCCGCGGAGGATCGGCAGCGTCACCGTGTGGTCGCCGCCGCAGGACACCGGCACCACGCCCCTGGCATGAAGGTCGGCATAGAACGCCGTGATCGAGTCGATGCTCCCCATCAGGTCGAGCGGATTGGTCGGCGCGTCGCCCACGTCCGCGACCTTGCAGAGCTCGAACGGCGCGAGCTTCGATGACGCGTTGACCTGGCGGATCAGGCGCGACATTTCGCGAACCTGCGCCGGGCCGTGGCGGGGGCCAGCGCGGTTGGTCGAGCCGAGATCGAACGGAATGCCGGACAGCGCGATGTCCAGACCCTCGCTGCCGGGGTGCCAGGGCAACCGCATGAAGGTTGCGGGCTCGGAATAGCGGGGCGTGACCGAGGAATCGATCGGCCGGAATTCAGTGGTCATGCGGTGGCCTTCTGTGGCGAGCCGGCAGGTTCCCGTGCCTGGCCTGCGGTGGGCGAGAGATGCGCGAGATATTGCGCGACATAGTCCATGCCGACCAGTTCGGAAAACGCATCCATCAGCCGCTTGGTGACCGGTCCGGGCACGGCGGAGGCAGCAGGTGCGACGCCGTTGATCTCGCGCACCGGGCAGATGCAAAGGCTGGTCGACGTGAGGAAAACCTCATCGGCGGTATAGGCGTCATAGAGTGCCGTGTCCTGTTCGGCGACCGGGATGCCGGCGTCGAGTGCTAAGCCGATGACGGTTTCACGGGTGACGCCCGGAAGGACGAAATCGACCCGCGGCGTGACCAGCACACCGTCGCGTACGAGAAAGATATTGCTGCCGAGCCCCTCGCAGAGATTGCCGTTCACATCCAGCAGGACCGCCCATGCCTCGGGATCGCGGGCGCGGGCCTCGAGGTCGCCCATCACGAGGTTCAGATAGTTGTGCGTCTTGGCGCGCGGGCTGAGGCAGTCGGGGGGCACCCGGCGGACCGAAGGCACGATGACGTTGAGCCCGTCGCGAAAGCCCCGCGCGCGGGACAGAAACGGGATCGGTGTGCATTCGATGATGACGTTGGGGCCGTCGTGTTCCGGGGTCTCGCCGTCGACCGGATCGAGTCCGCGGCTGATGCGCTGGCCGACCCAGTAATCGCTGTGTGGGCCGAGCAGTCCGCGGTTCGCCTCGAGCACCTCATGGGTGATCTCGAGCATGCGCTTGGGCGAGATGCCGGGGTCGATTTGCACGTAGGAGAGCGAGTGATAGAGCCGTTCGACATGTTCCACGAGCCGGAAGGGGACACCCTTGAAGGTGCGGGCCAGATCGAAGACCGCGTCGCCGTACTTGAAGCTCCGGTCGCGGAACGGCACCCGCACGTCGCGCTCGGGCAAGATGCGCCCGTTGAACCAGGCGACGCGCCCCCGGTCGTTCGTCCCGCCGCTTGCACCGGATTTTTCCACCATGCCCTGGCTCGCTCTCACAGTTGACCGCTCGGTCTCCGATGTTAGCGAGGGTGCGGGAGCGAGGCCAGAGGCGCGCGGCTATCCGGCGATCATTCGGCGGCGACCGGTTGTGCGCAGGAGCGCTCCGCCGGGAAGGAAATATTGGCGACGGTACCTTTGCCGGGTTCGCTCGAGATCGTCAGCGTGCCGCCGTGCGACTCGACGAGGGAGCGCGCGAGCGGTAGCCCGAGCCCTGAACCCTCATGCATGCGGGTCATTGAACTCGCTGCCTGCTCGAAGGGGATCAGGATGCGCTCGATGTCCTCGGGCGCAATGCCGATACCGCTGTCCTCCACTTCGATTTTGATCTCGCCGGCCCTGTTCTGGAACGCCCGGGTCTGCACGATGCCACCCTCGCGGCTGAACTTGATGGCGTTGGACAGCAGGTTGAGAAGCACCTGCTTGATCTTGCGTTCGTCGCAGCGGAGCGCGGGCAGGCTTTCTTCAACCTCAAAGCGGCACTGCAGGCCTCCCGCTTCCAGCCGATGCTGGACCAGCTTGCGGCAGGCCTCGAAGACACCGGCAAGCGGAATATCCTCTTCGAAAAGCTCAAGCTTGCCGGCTTCGATTTTCGAGAGATCGAGGATGTCATTGATGAGACTCAGCAGATGACGTCCGCTTTCGAGGATGTCGGTGACGTAACCCTGATATTGCGGCACGGCGATGGGCCCGAAGGTTTCCTGCTGCAGGATTTCCGAGAATCCGATGATGGCGTTGAGCGGCGTGCGCAGCTCGTGGCTCATGTTCGCGAGAAACTCGGACTTGGCCCGGTTGGCGAGCTCGGCCTGCTCGTGAGCCATCTGCTGGGTCTGCAGCGCCTTGACCGCGTCGGTCACATCGGTGCCGGTACCGCGGTAGCCGGTGAACTCGCCGTCGGCGTCGAAGATCGGCTTGCCGCTGACGGCTACGTGGTACTGACGGCCGTTGGCGGTGGTGTAGGAATACTGGAAGCTCCGGAACGCCTTGCGTGCGGCCAGATCGTCGAAATGCGCCTGCCATTCGGGTGTGTCGAGAATGGACGGATCGGTTGCGATTTCCTGCCGGGTCTTGCCGACGACCTGCGACGGCAGCAGTCCACCGATCTGGCTGACCCGGTCGGTAATATAAGTGAACCGCAGTTCGGCATCCATTTCCCAGAACCAGTCGGAGGCGACGTCGGCGATGTCGCGGAAACGCTGTTCGCTCAGGCGGATCGTCTCCTCGGCATCGCGCCGGCTGCTGGCCTGGACCGCCATGGCCACGATGTCGCCGACCGAGGCGGCGAAGTTCTGGTCCTCCACCGTCCATGACCGCTCGGTCTGAATGCTCTCGTGGCAGGCAATGCCCACGACGCGGCCGCCGATCCGGATCGGCACCATCAGGATTGACTGCACCTTGTTCGGATCGAAATAGCATTCGGCCATCGCGATGCTACGTCTGTCCGACATGGCGTGCTCGGAGGCAATTGCCCGGTCGTGTTCGAGCGAGTCGAAGAAATCGCCAAAGTCGGCGCGCTCCAGATGAGGCAGGACTGTGTGTTCGAGGACCTGGCTGTCGTAAACGTCCTGGCAGATCATTTGTTGGCGGTCGTCGCTGAACAGCCAGACGCCTGACCGGTCGACATCAAGCGCCCGCGCGCTCATCGCGGTGACCTCGCGAACCGCGTCTGCAAAGCGTCCGGCCGCGACGTTCTGGCTTGTCGCGAGCTCCATCAGGGTCTGGTTGAGAACCCGTATCCGGAGGTTTTTTTCCATGCGCTCGAATTCGCGGGTCCGGCGTTCGAGGATGCTCTGCGCGATGGCGAAAACGACCGGACGGCCCCTGTATGTGATTGGGCGGATCCGGAACTCGACCGGGTAGGTATCGCCGTTCTTGCGGCGGAGCATCGCTTCGAACACGATCTGCGCGCTGTCTCCGGTCACGATCTGGGCGGCCATGTCGGCGACATGTGCCGGATCATACGCGGTGTCGAGCGCATCGAGGGTCAGTGTGCGGATCTCTTCGACGGAATAGCCAAGGCTCTCGCAGGCGAACGGGTTCGCATCGAGGATCCGCAGGGTATAGGGGTCGATGAAGTAGAATTCGATCGGCGACTCGCCCAGCACCTGGCCAAGCTGCAGCGAGAGGTCGGATGCCTCGAGCTCGGCTTCCTTCTGGCTGGTGATATCGAGGCCGACGCCATCCCAGACGATCGTACCGTTGTCCAGCGCCCGCGGGCGGCTTGCCGACCGGGACCAGCGGACGGTGCCGTCTTCATGGACGTAGCGCACTTCCATGTCGAAGGGCTCGAGCGTCGCGGCGCTGTTCCGGACGGCTTCCTGCCAGGCCTGGCGGTCGTCGGGATGCAGGCGCTCGAGCAGGGCATTCGGGTCGGCCATGATGGCTTCCGGATCGGCGCCGAAATTTTCCCGCACGCCTTCGCTTACAAACGGGATTTCGATGCGGCCGTCGGGATGCAGCACGCGGCGATAGACAAGCCCGGGGATGTTCGCAGCGACGTCGTGGAGCTGGCGTTCTGCCATATCGGCGCGCTCAACGGCGGTAACCATGTCGGTGACGTCGCGGCTGGTCCCGCGGTAGCCGTCGAAAGTCCCGTCCGCGAGGAAGACGGGCTTGGCGCTGACCGACCAGTGGCGGGCCTCGGCATCCTTGCGCGTGGTGACGTGCAAGTCGCGGTAGGGGCGCCGGTTGCGGATGTCATCGAGATGGCCGGCCCAGGCCGGATCGTTCTCGATATCGACTCCGAGCAATTCGTAAGGTGTCTTGCCGGGTACGAACCAGTGTCCCGGCGAATCGTTGCTCTCTAGCGTTGCCGGACGCCGGTAGCGCAGATCGGCATCGATTTCCCAGAAGTAGTCCGATGCAGCCTCGGCGAAATCCTGGAACTGCGCCCGGCTCTCGGATAGCCGGAGTTCGGCCTTTTTCTGCTCGGTAATATCGATCGCGACACCCAGCCATACGCTGCCATCGCCGGAGCCGGGCTTGATCTGTGCGCGGGTGCTGATCCAGCGGCTCTCGCCATCGGGCTTGATAATCTGCAAGACGTGCTCAAAGGGTTCGAGCGTTTCAATCGACCGGTTAAGCGCTGCCAGATAGCCCGGCCGGCTCGACGGAGGGATCATGTCCAGAAGCACCCGGGAGTCGGCCATGATTTCCTCGGCGGACACACCATAGATTTCCATGGTGTTGCCTTCGAGGAAGTCGTACTCGAAGCGGCCGTCGGGGTGATGGATGCGCCGGAACAGGGTTCCGAAAAACGTCGCCGACGCCGAATGGAACACCGATTTCCAGCCGAATTCGTCTTCGGACTTTGAAGTTCGTCCCGGGACACCGGCATTCTGGAGCGTCTCGAGGTCGTCAGCGGAGATCAGCGCCGCCACCGGCCGCCCGCGGCGCTCAATGACAACCCGTTCGCTGCCATAGGCGACGCGGCCCACAATGTCGGCAAACGAATTGCGCGCGTCAGTGGCGGTCGCCGTGGTGGTTCGTCCAGGTCCGGGCGATTTGGATCGTGTCATTCGCTCCTGTCCGGTTGGCCTGAGATCAGGCAGGACACAGTAAACCGCCAAAATGTACATTTTGGCTAGTTCAAGCTAGGCCGCGACCGTTAACAAATACTCAATGGTCCGGTCCTGCCGGGGCCGGATTCCGGGGCGCGGGCGGTCCGGATACGGCATCGAGCAGCGCGCGGCCGAGACCGCGCGGCGGTGTGATACCGGCGGCAATCGCCTTGTCCTGGCTGCGTTTTGCGACATTGATGCCGAGCACGGACAGGGCGACGCCCCAGATCACGGAGAGGCTCGTCATGGCGGCGATGATCTCGCCGGCGCGTTCGGGGGTCGCGATGACGGCCCAGGCGAGGCCCGCGACCTGCAGCACCCATGTGAACGCGACGGCATAGCCGAACGTGGGACGCCAGCGCCGGACATAGGCGTCGTCCGACTGGAGTTCCGTGCGGAAAGTGCGGTTGATCTGTGCGATGGCTTCGCGATAGGCGGCGGACTCGGTCGCTGCCATGCGCTCGAGATGTCGGTTGGCTTCGGCGATCTGGGCCGGGTCGATCTCGCGGCGGGCAAACGCGCCCGCAACATCGTCGAGAGCCTTCGATGCGGTTTTCGCAGCCGGACTGTCAATTCGGCCAAGCGCGCCACCGAGAACGTGGGCCAGAACCGGAAGCCCGATCTGTGCAATCAGGGCGAGAGGTGCCATTGGATTTCCTTTCATGAGTATGGCGTTCAATGTGTTCAGGACGAGCCGCTGTACCGGCCGGTCGCCCAGAACGCAGCACCCGCGACAACACCGGCCAGCAGGATCGTCGTGACCCAGCGAACCAATGTGCGCCAGGCGACCTGTTTGGCGTCACGCCAGGCGCGCAGCAGGTCACGGAGATCGCGGAGGTCCGTGGCGGCCGAGGTGTCGTCGAGGCCCATTTCATGCAGCACCGCCCGGGCGCCCGCTTCGGCGCCACGCCGGGCGGCTTCGTCGAGGACACGCTCGAGCGAGAGGATGTCGGGGGTTGCGAGACTGTCGCGGGACGCGAGCGCGCGGAGCCGGAGCCCGAGGTCGCGATAGGAGTCCACGTTCTTTTCGAAGAAGGCGGCGCCCAGCCGTCGCGCCTCGAGCCTGTCGTCGTCGCCGCCCAGTCCGGTCAGCACGATGATCGCGGCCTCTCCGGCAGCAGTCTTGATCCGGGCGAGTGTCTCGGCGCGGGTGCTGTCGGGCAGCGAGAGATCGGTCACGACGGCGTCGTATTTACGGGAGCCGAGCCGTTGCAAACCTTCGCGCAGACTTCCGCAGGTGTCGATTGAGAGCGCACTGCCGAAAGTGTCGAGGACATACTGCCGGATGAGATAGCGGTCGTCGGGATCGTCCTCGATGACGAGGACGGCGTATGGCGCAGCCGCCGAAGCCGCGGGCTCGGTCATATGGGGCGCTCGCGGGGATCGGTCCCGGCGGGGCGCGGCAGGTGTTGCCAGTCCTGGCCGGCAGCGATCAGGCAGCTGGGACCGCCTGGCACCGTGACGACGAGCGTCCAGGTCCCGCGCGTCGAAGCAAATACTTCGACCAGGGCGCCGCGGGCGGACACACCGCGTGAAACGGGCGTTTCGGCATGGTTGCGGGCGAGCGCGGCGGCAATTCCGGCACGCGGGCCGCAGCCGGGCCCACGCGCCATCGGCGGGGGCGGATTTGCGAAAGCAGGTGCCGTGCAACAGCCGAGTGTCAGGGCGGCCGCAGCGGCAATCAGGATCGATTTCATGGTGGTTCCTCGCAAGAAGAAGGGCCGCCCGGGTGCGAAGCCGGGCGGCCCGTGCTGGCCGAAATTCGGTTGCTGTTCAGACTGCGGTGAGCGCCCGGAGCTGCTTCATGACCGCACCGGTGCGGCCGCCGGCAACGGCGGACCGAAGTGCTGCGCGCGTCTTGGGCCCGAGCACGCCGTCGAGCCGCAGTGGCCGGTGCGGTGCTGCGCCGTCGTTGAGGGCTTCCTGCAGCACTTCGACCTCGGGGGCCGTGCCGTCGGTGTCTTCCTCGGAAGGATCACGGAAAAGACCGGTCAGGTGGCGGCGGACAGCAGTGTCGAGGGCGTCATCGGGATCGCTCTCGGACAGCGCATCGAGCGTTTCGCCGAACGCTTCGAGGCCGCCGCCATCGGCGCTTTCGGACAGTGTGTCCGCGGCCTTGGGTGCCGGGTGATGGGCGTCGAACCAAGCGCGCACGCGCGTGCGGACGCTCTCGGTTTCCTCGTGGCCGCCCTGCCAGAAGGCGGGATGGTCCATGACGTATTCGATATCGGCCTCACTCCAGGACGTTGTGGGGCGGGCGAGCAGGGTTGCGAGTTGAGGCATTGGGGTATC
>JAJFFI010000154.1 GCA_021776755.1 Alphaproteobacteria bacterium
GGATACGGCTGGCGACCTCGTCGGCGAGTCCCTTCCAGTTGGCTTCGTCGACCCCTTTCTCGGGTTCGAACTTCACGTCCATCTCGTCGTTGCCACCTTCCTGGTTGAGGTGCAGCTCATAATTGCTGCTCACACCCTCGATCTCGCCGAGGATGTTCTCGACCGCGGTCGGATAGACGTTGGTGCCCCGCAGCGTCAGCATGAAATCGGTGCGCCCGAGGACCGAGCCCTCGAGTTTCATCCAGGTGCGCCCGGACGGGCACGACATGCGCGGGCGCACCAGATCGTGGCTGCGGTAGTTCAGCAGCGGCTGCGCGTTGTTCACATAACTCGTGATGACGTTCTCGCCGATCTCACCCTCGCCGACTTCCTTGCCGGTCTCGGGATCCATGACCCAGGCAAAGCAGTCCATCTCGTTGACGTGACAGCCGTCGCCGATGGTGTTGCAGGGCGCGAAGGCGTCGATCTCGGCAATCCCCAGAAGCTCGCCTGAATTCTTTGCGCCCCAGGCTTCCATGATCGCGGATTTCATTGCGGGAAGCGCCGTGGGTCCGGGCTCGCCGGCGTGCATGGTGTAGTCGATCGAGCTGTCGGCGATGTCGACGCCCATGCCTTTTGCGACAGCCGCCATCCGCAGCGCGAACGTCGGCGTCGAGATCAGCACCGTCGGTCTGAGGCGCTGGATCGCCTGTATGTGCCCTTCGGTATTGAGTCCGCCGCCGGAAATGACCCGGCCGCCGAAGCGCCGGACACCCCAGTAGGAGCTCCAGAACCCGGCGAAATTCCCCCAGCCGAAGGCGAAATAGAAGCTGTCCGACGGCCGGATGCCGGTCGCCCAATACGCATAAGCCCAGCTTTCGCCGTAGCGGACCGTGTCGTACATCGAGTACGGGATCGACAGCGGCACGCCCGTCGTGCCCGAGGTTTCCGCATGGTGCGCGATCAGGTCGTCGGGCAGGCTCTGGGTCGGCCCGTAGGGCGGATTGTCCTGCTGCATCTGAATGAAGTCGGACTTGTCGGTCACGGGGACCTTGGTCTTGAAGTCCTCAAGCGTCCGGATGTCGGCCGGCTGGATGCCGGCCTCGTCGAACTTTTGCCGGTAGAACGCGTTGTATTCGTAAACATAGTGAACGAGCCGCTTCAGCCGGTGCAGATGCAGGGCGTCGAGCTTCTCGCGCGGCATGGTCTCGGCCGCCTCGTTCCAGAACGGGCTTTTCAGCGCCGCTTCCGACAGGCGGCGCACCGGTGCGAAATTCATTTCGGTCCTCCCAACTAACGGCACGGCCACTCAACAGCCCCCCTTAACGACCCTTGAAATCAGGCTTGCGCTTCTCGAGGAAGGCCGCAACCCCTTCTTTCGCGTCTTCGCTGGCGAACAGGAGATTCTGGTGGGCGCGCTCCAGCACCAGCGCCTCGGCAAGCGGCATGGCCAGCCCCTTGGTCACCGAGAGCTTGGCCATACCTGCGGCATGCGACGGCCCTGCAGCGATGCGGTTCGCGTAATCCATAACCTTGTCCTCGAAGACGCCGGCGTCGTGCAGCTCGTCGATGAGGCCCCATTCGAGCGCTTCATCCGGCCCGATGGTGGCGCCGGTCGCGATCATGTGGATGGCGCGGCTGCGGCCGACGGTACGCGGCAGGCGCTGGGTTCCCCCCATCGCGGGGTTGAGGCCGAGATTGATCTCGACGAGGCCCATCTGATATTTGCCGGCCGCCGCGATCCGCCGGTCGGCGGCCAGCGCAATCTCGAGCCCGCCCCCGAGCGCATGGCCGCCGATCGCCGCGATCACGACTTTCGGCATGCCCTCCATGACCTCGAGCACGTCGTGCGCAGCGGTCAGGAAATCAGCAAAACCGGCGGCGTCGGATTCCTGCAGCACCTTGATGTCGGCGCCGGCACAGAAAAACTTCTCAAGCCCGCTCCGGAGCACGACCGCGCGCGCGCCGCTGTCGGCACGCACCTCCACCAGGGCCGCGCGGAGGTCGCGCAGCGCCTGCCAGTCGTAGGCATTTGCAGGCGCGTTTCCCATTTCGACGACGCCGACAGCGCCGTCACGCTTGTAGTCGATCCCCATTCCGGATCTCCGTTCGTTGGCTGATTTTTCGGCGTGCCTAAAGAAACTTGCGGTTCGCCTTGTTGTCGGGAACCACAAAGCCGAGCTTCTCGATCTCCGGGATCGCGTCACGGATGTAGGTCTGCCGCAGTTCCTCGTTCGAGCCCGACTTAATGCCCCATTTGACATAGTCGGGCGACGTGCGGCTGTCGGACTTACCGAACATGTCGAGGGCCGCGGGCCACCATTTCTCAAGCCGCTTCTGCGCCCCCTCCCGGCCTTCCGCCGTCTCGCAGATTTCCTTCAGGTGCAGGAACCCGGCCTTGGTATGGAACTCCTCGTCAGCCTCGAGCCCCGGGGCGACCCGCGCCAGCGGCTCGTACGGAACGCCCAGCCACTCGACGCCGACATAGAGACCCACCCGGTCGATCAGCGCATGGAACCAGGCAAGATCGATCCAGTCCTCCAGCGGGATGTGGAAGGCATACTGCTTGATCGGGATATCCTTGTTCGGATCGGCGCCAAGGCCCGCGATGAGGTCGGCAACGATCTGGCCGTGGTGCACCTCCTGCTTGACGATCTCGGCCTCGATCTCCATCGCGCGGCCATGGGGGGCATGCCGCAAACCGGCATCCGCGATGTTCGCGAGGATTACCCGGTACTGCGGGTTACCGTTGTTCTCGAGGTGATAGTTCAGCAGCAGGTTGACCAGCAGCTTCCGGAAATCTTCCGGCATGTCGGGGTCGTTCTGCTTGTACATCTTGCCGCCGATGACATCTTCGTCCTTCGGCACTGGGGTGTCTGTCGCCTGCATTGACTAGCTCCTGTGGATCGGCGTTGTGACTATCAGGACTTGAGGCCGCCCAGCACCGAGACCCGTAGCGCGCGCACCAGCGCCTCGCCGTCAAGGTCCCGCTGCCTGCGATACCATTCGAGAAACGTGCCGTCATGGCCTGCAATCACGATCGCGGCCTGCTCGGCCAGCGGAATGTCGTTGCGGAACTCGCCGAGTCCGCGCCCGAACTTGAGGATCTCCTCGACCGCGCGGTAGAGCCTGCCATAAATCGCCCGGATGCGCTCCTCGGTTTCGGCGCCCTCGCCCTGATATTCGAGGGACATGAGCACCAGCAGCAGGACGAGTCCGGCCCGTTCGATGCCGAGGCGCGCCTGGCCGTGAACGAACGCCACCATCTTGTCCGCCGCGTCCGGCCCCGCAGCACTGACCCGCGCCAGCATGTCGTCGACAACGACCTGTTCGGCCCGGTCGAGCAGCGCCAGCAGCAGAGCATTCTTGTTTCGAAAGTAGAAATAGACCGCCCCTTTGG
>JAJFFI010000155.1 GCA_021776755.1 Alphaproteobacteria bacterium
ATGACATCGAGAACACAAGCCCTGGCGCCCGTCAGCGCCTACTGGATGCGGCACTGGCGGTGGCGGCGCGAGGCGTCGGCCATGCTGAAACTCGCCGCCCCCCTCGTCATCACGCAGCTGTGCTGGGTCGGCATGATGACCACCGACGCCGCCATGGTCGGCCGCCTCGGTGCGACAGCACTTGCCGGCGTGTCGCTGGCGCAGGTGCTGTATTTCACCATCTTCGTGGTCTGCTTCGGCTTCATCATGGCGACCGCGGGGCTCGCGGCCCAGGCCTATGGCGCCCGGCGTCCGCGCCAGGTGCGGCGTGTGATCCGTCAGGGCCTCTGGATCGCGATCCTGCTGTCGGTGCCGTCCTGCCTCGTGCTGTTCCTGACCGCGGACATTCTCACATGGCTGCGGCAGCCGGCGGACGCGACCGCGGCGGCGGGCCTCTACGCGCAAACGCTGCTCTACTCGCTGCCCTTCGCGATTGCCTTCAACGTGCTGCGCAATTTCGTCTCGGCATTGAACCGCCCGATGGTCGCGCTCTGGGTGATGGCAACCGCCTTGCCGATCAACGCGCTGCTCGACTACGCCCTGATCTTCGGCAACTTCGGGCTGCCGCGGCTCGAACTGTACGGTGCGGGCATCGCGACCAGTATCGTCAACGCCCTGATGTTCGCGCTGCTCGCCGCCATCTGCCTCTGGCGCCGCCCCTTCCGGCGCTACAACATCTTCGGCCGCTTCTGGGTGCCGGACTGGCAGGTGTTCCGCGAGATCCTCCGGGTCGGCGGGCCGATCGCCGGGCTCGAGCTGCTCGAGGCCGGGTTCTTCATCACGGCGGCCCTCCTCATGGGCCTGATCGGGACGCTGGCGATCGCCGCGCACCAGATCGCGATCCAGGTGCCGTTCGTGACCTTCATGATCCCGATGGGGCTGCAGCAGGCCGCAACCGTCCGCGTCGGCCACGCGGCGGGACGGCGCGACGCGCGGGGGGCCTATCGCGCGGGCTGGGTCGCAATCGCCATGACGTTCGTCTTCATGGCGGCGATGAGCGTGCTTATCCTGTTGGTGCCCGAGCAACTCGTGCGCGTCTTCCTCGACCCGGCCACGCCGAACGGCCCGGAGGTGCTGGCGCTCGCGGTGAGCTTCTTGCTCTATGCCGCGCTCTTCCAGGTGTTCGACGGCATCCAGGCGGTGGCGGCCGGCGCGCTTCGCGGCCTCAACGACACCAAGATGCCGATGTGGATTGCGCTGCTCAGTTTCTGGGCCATTGGCTTTGCAAGCTCGATCACACTCGCCTTCGGATTCTGCCTCGGCGGCATCGGCCTCTGGATCGGCTTCGTGCTCGGGCTCGTGGTGGCATCGATCCTGCTGACCTGGCGGTTTGGCTTGCTCGGCCGGCAGCGGTATCTTCCCGACATGCTGCCCCAAGACCTCCCGCCGGCAAAATAGTGGCGAAATCGAAAGCACGTGCTGATGTCCTGCTCGTCGACCGCGGGCTTGCCGAGAGCCGCACCCGCGCCCAGGCGCTGATCATGGCGGGTGCGGTCTTTTCGGGTGAGACCCGGGTCGACAAGCCGGGCGTGCAGATCGCTGAAGACGCGGCGCTTGAGGTGCGTGGCAAGGATCACCCCTGGGTGTCCCGCGGCGGCCTGAAGCTCGACCATGCGCTGGATCATTTTGAAATCGATGCGGCAGGCGCGACCGCACTGGATGTCGGCGCCTCCACGGGCGGCTTCACCGACGTGCTGCTAAGTAGAGGCGCGGCGAAGGTCTATGCGGTCGATGTCGGCCACGGACAGCTTGCGTGGAAACTCCGCGAGGACCCGCGTGTCGTGGTGCGGGAAAAGACCAACATCCGCCACGTCACGCCCGAAACCATCCCCGAGCCCATCGGCCTGATCGTCTCGGACGTCAGCTTCATAGGGCTCGAGGTGGCCCTGCCGGCGGCCCTCGCGCTCGCCGCCCCTGGCGCGCATCTGGTCGCGCTGGTGAAACCGCAATTCGAGGCCGGGCGCGCGCAGGTCGGCAAGGGCGGCATCGTCCGCGACCCGGCGGTCCACGACGAGGTCTGCGCCCGCATCGAGGCGTGGCTCGGCGGCCTCCCTGGCTGGACCGTGCTGGGCCTGACCGACAGCCCGATCACGGGGGCGGAGGGCAACAGGGAATTCCTGATCGCGGCCCGCTTCGAGACACCGGCATGACCATCGAGATTGAAATCGAGGAGCTTGGCGCGCGGGGCGACGGCATTGCCCGGCTTGAGACGGAGAGCGGCGATGCGCTGCTCTATGTCCCGTTCACGCTCCCCGGCGAAACCGTCCGCGTGGGCGAGCCAAAACCCGCGGGTCAGAACGCCTGGCGGGCGGAGGCCCGGGACATCGTCGCGCCCTCGCCGCTCCGGACCGAGCCGCCCTGCCCGCATTTCGGCGTCTGCGGCGGCTGCGCGCTGCAGCATCTCGACGCCGAAGCCGGGCGCGCGTGGAAGTCCGGGATCGTCGAGACGGCGCTGGCGCGCCACGGCTTCGAGGATGTGCCGATGCGCCCCGTCGTGGCGACGCCGCCCGGCGCCCGGCGCCGCGC
>JAJFFI010000156.1 GCA_021776755.1 Alphaproteobacteria bacterium
TACCGGTAGCCAGCGCCCCAAGCAGCGCCTCGTGCTCGCCTCGGCCTCGCCGCGCCGCAAGGATCTGCTGGCCCAGATCGGGTTGGTGCCCGATCTCATCGTTCCTGCCGAAATTGACGAAGACCCGAAGCCCCGCGAAGCGCCGCGTGTGCTGGCCGAACGGCTCGCGCGTGCGAAGGCGGAGACGGTGGCGAACACGTATTCCGGCGCATTTGTACTCGCGGCCGACACGGTTGTCGCCTGCGGACATCGCATCCTGCCCAAGCCCCGCGATCCAGAAGAGGCGCGCCGGTGTCTCGGACTGCTGTCGGGACGGCGCCATCATGTCTTCGGCGGGATTGCGGTCATCGCACCGGGCGGTGCGGCTGCGGTGCGGTGCATCGACTCGGTCGTCTCGTTCAAGCGCCTGAGCAACGCCGAGATCGACGCCTATCTTGCCTTCGGCGAGTGGCAGGGCAAGGCCGGGGGCTACGCGATCCAGGGCCGGGCCGGGGCGTTCATCCCGCGGATCAACGGCTCCTACACCAATGTCGTCGGGCTGTCTCTCTACGACACGAAGGCGATGCTGACGGGTCTGGGTTTCAGCCTCTGACCGGAATTTCTCTCTAAATTTCCACATGGAATCATTACTTTAGGTAAATGCCTCGGGAAGGGGTTCGTGCGAGACAGGTCTCCATCAAGGGGTCACAAGGTTACTCAAGGAGGCCAATCATGAAGAAGCTCGCACTGATTGCATCGGTTGCGACTATCGCGTTCGCCGCCCAGGCAGGCGCCGCGGAATGCACGGACGACCTGCGGAAATCTCTCGAAGACAGCAAAGTCCGCTCCAGCTACATGGCGCTGGACATCCAGTCCCGCGCGGAGGTCCGCCGTCTTCGCGAGTCGGCCGAAATTCTCGGGCGCCGGGGCTACAACGGGGCCTGCGAGGAAATCGTCGAGGCCATTCACAAGATGGTTGAAAAGGCCGAAGAGCGCCGCGCGGAAAGCCGCGAGAAAACGGAAGTGAAGACGGGAAAAGCCGAAGAAAAGGCAGAAGCCAAAGCCGAGAAAGCCGAGGAAAAGGCCGAGAAGAAAGCTGAAAAGGCCGAGGAACGAGCCGAGCGCGAAGCCAAGGAAGCCAAGGAAAAAACGGCCGCCGAAATGCGCCAGGCCGAGCGCGAGGCCAAGCGCACGAAAGCGCTGCAGACCGCGCGTTCGATTGATTCCTTCAAACAGGGCATCAGCATCGAGCATCTGATCGGTGCCCAGGTTATCAATCAAAAAAATGAGACTCTTGGCGAAATCGAGGACGTGCTGTCGACGAACGGCAAGCTCTCGACCGTGCTGATCGGTCACGGCGGCGTGCTGGGGCTGGGCAGCAAGATCGTTGCGGTGCCTTACAGCCAGCTAAAGGTCGCGGAAATTCGGGATGACAACGACGAACGGCCCGAATACCGCTTCGTTGTCAACATGACCGAAGAGCAGATCGAGAAGGCCGAAACCATCGAGGCACCGACGGGCGTTATCCAGACGACAGCCTCAGCCTCGAAGATGAAGAAAGACGGCGACGCCAAGAAGAAGACCGACAACTAGGCGTTCCTTCCGGGCCTGAAGTCAGGATCGGCACCGCCACCCTCCAGCTGCGGACACGGACCTCCCGCAGTCACGGGGGTGGCGGTTTTCTTTTGCACCGGCGGACCGCGGTTTGACCCTCACGTGCCACCCTGGGGGCATCCGAAATTTGCATTCCGGGTTCGGGTGCGGCACAACCCGGCGCGCGGCGTGGAGTTTGGGGCCTCGAACATGACGGCAGGATCCGAAGCATGAGCGGAACGCGTGAACCCGGGCGGCGGGGACCCGCCTGCCCGATTTGCGGCAAGCCCGTGGACAAGGGGTTCAAGCCGTTCTGCTCGCGCCGCTGCAAGGATGTCGATCTGTCGCGCTGGTTCGGCGAATCTTACCGTATCCCGGCGGTCGATGACGACTTGGCCGATACGAGTCCTTCCGAAGACGACTGATCTGCCCCACATCGGCCGGGACCGGGAAGGGGCGTGTGGACAGCGCGCGGTTAATTATCTATAAGGCCAGCCGGATTTGCGCCGCGCTCTGGCGCGCGCCCGAAGATTGCCCAGGTAGCTCAGTTGGTAGAGCACGGCACTGAAAATGCCGGTGTCGGTGGTTCGAATCCGCCCCTGGGCACCATTTTCCAGAACCCCGTCCGGCGGCCTGCCGGGCGGGGTTTTCTTGTACCAAGATCGATTTTCCTGAATAGTTTTCTATTTGGGTAGTATTTACCCCAATGTTTGGATTACCGTTGTATGGTGGCGTGGCGATTTCTCGGCTTTAAGGCCAAAAAGATGATCAATGGACAGCAAAGCAAGTAGCTGGGATCCTGGCCTCGCGACCGGCGTCAAGCTGATCGATGCTGACCATCAGATGCTGTTCGAGATGATCGAGGCCCTTCGCACCAATCCGCATCTGCGGGACCTCAGCAACATGATTGTGGCCCTCGTCCGCTATGCGGCGGAGCACTTCGAGCGCGAAGAGCGCTTGATGGACCACTATGAATACCCGGGCGGAGCCGCGCACAAGCAGCTCCACATCCGGTTTCGCCAGGACATGCTCGCGATCCGGAAGACCTTTGCCGCCAACCCCGCACGTGTCGACCCGGGCAAACTCGCCGATTATCTGGACCGCTGGCTCATCGGCCACATCAAGGGCCCGGACGTCGATCTGGTAAAATTCCTGCATGGCGACGTCAAGAAGGTCGAGCGGCCGGCCCAGGCAACCGCGCAGCAGGCCCCCCGTCCCGCCAAGCCTGAAGAGCTTGTGACGGTTGAGGTGCGGGTTCCCGCCGGACATGTCGACCACCTCAAGCGCGTGGCCAACCTGCTTGCCGAAGGTGGGACTGCCGCCGCGAAGGTGGAGTCGCTTCTTGCCGGGATCTCTGAGCCCGATGCCAAGGAAGCTTTGGCCCGGGTTGAAAACATCCTCGTCTAGCGGACGATTCGGCTAGTCTGTCGACGGCGCCGGACGCCGGGTGTCCCGAGTGCGGGGTGCGCAGCCAGTAGGCGGCCCGGCAACCGGGGCGATGGGGACGCATGGCAGGCAAGTCGGCAAAAGGGCTGCAAGACCAACGGCAAGGAAAACGGCGGGGCCGAAGCTGGACCTGGGCCGCGGAATCAGCGAGACGATGGCAGTCTGGGTTGGCCCCAAGCCCAAACGCAAGAAATGAACGCCCGCGGCCCTGAAGCCACGCGGGCGCTTCCGAAGCGGATTTCAGCGTCTGAAAATTACTCTGCGGTGACGACCTTCATCACCAACTTGCCTCCCGGCTTGATTGGCCTGTCTTCCTTGGCGCCGAGCGTGTACTCGAAGATACCGGTCTTCATGCCGCCGGCCTCGTTGTGGACCATCAGCATGAGCATGTCGCCCGTGGCGACCGGCTCGGTCAGGATCGCGGTGACGTCCTGGTTCATGCCGGCCCTGATTGGCGCATACCGACCACCGGGCCAGGCATCCCTTTGAGGACCCAAATACGCTAGTCTTCGGGCACTGGACTTCCGGTAATGGGCAACGGTTGTGACGGCGGCGGACAGCATGGCGGAGCGCAAACAGAAATCGGCGAAGGGCAGGCGTCAGACAAAAGGCCCGACCGCCGACAAGGAAGCTGCCGCGCCGCACGCTGCCCGGCGCGAGGAAGTGCTTCGCGCAGCACTCGAAAACACGCCCCACGGGATCGTCGTCTACGGCAAATCGCTCGAGCTTCTGGCGTGGAACGAGGTCTGGGCCGACATGCTCGGCTTCTCCAAGGCCTTTCTCGCGCGCGCCGAAACGATGGAAGATGTGATCCGCGAGGAATTCCGGCGCGGCTTCGATGCCGACCGGTTTCCGGACGTCGAAGAGAAAATCCAGGCTTGGCTCAAAAAAGCCCGGTCCGCCCGCAAGCCCTACAGCTTTGAGCAAAACCTGCCGGACGGCCGCCGCGTCGAGGTGCGCTCCCGCCCCGTCACGGGACTGGGACTTGTGCGCACCGTCGAGGATGTCTCGGAGCGCAAGCGCCGCGAGCGCGCGCTGGTCGAAAGCGAAATGCGGCTTCAGCTCGCGACAACCGCGATGGGGGCCTGCGTCTGGGAGGTGAACCTCGAGACCGGCGAGCGCTACTGGTCGCCCGAGATCGCCGCCATCATGGGATACGGCCCCCGCTGGCGCCCGCCTGACGGCGACGGGTGGTACCGGCACGTCCATCCCGACGACCGGGCGCAGGTGCGCGAGGAGATCGAGGCGCATCTGGCCGGCCGCGCTCCGCACTACAAGGCCGAATTCAAGCTCCGCCACAAGAACGGCCACTACGTCTGGGTGCAATCGGTCGGGCGGATCACGGATAACGTCCGGCACGGCCGTCGGTTGACGGGCTTCGTGGTCGACATCACCGAGGCGCGGGAAGCCCAGGAAGATCTACAGGAAAGCCGCGAACGCTACGCGCTGGCGGTCGCGGGCGCCGATCAGGGATTGTGGGACTGGGACTCCGCCTCGATGACGCTCTATGTCTCGCCGCGCTTCCGCGACATGATGGGCTTCCCTCTGGACGTCGAGCGGATCACCCCCGACGACTGGCATTCGCGGATGCATCCGGACGACGTGCAGGGGCATCTTGCTGCCGTGGGCCGGTATCTGAGCGGCAAGGAGGATACGTTCTTCTCCGAATACCGTGTGCTGCGCCGGGACGGCACGTTTCGCTGGATCCAGGCCAACGGTCTCGGCGAACGCGACGAAAAAGACTGGGTCCACAGGATCGCCGGATCGGTCACCGATATCCACGACCGCAAGGTTGCCGAAGAGGCGCTCCGCAGGAGCGAGGAGCGCTATGCGCTCGCCTTTGAAGGGGCGAACGAAGGGCTCTGGGACTGGGAAGACGCGACCGGCAATTTTCACCTCTCCGATGCGGCCCGCGCGATGATGAATTTTCCGGCCGATCTCGATCCGGTCCAGGGGCAGCATTTTCTCGAAGCCATTCATCCGGACGACCGGGAAAGCTACCAGACCGCCGTCCGGGACCATCTGAGCGGTGCAACGGACACGCTGCACAGCGAGTTTCGGGTGCCGGACGGCGATGGCGGCTGGCGCTGGCTGATGGCCCACGGAAAGGGGCTCCGGGCCGAGAACGGGATGCTGATCCGGATGACCGGATCGATCTCGGACCTCACCGCGCGGAAACTTGCCGAGGAGGAGCTGGCCCATCAGAAGACGGTGCTCGAAGCGACCCTCAACAACGCGTCGGACGGTATCATCATGATGGATGCCGATACCCGGATGGTGGCGTGGAACAAGCGCTATGAGGATATGTTCGATGTAAAACCGGGCGAGCTCGAAGTCGGGAAACGCCACGAGGACGTGGTGCGCGATTTCCTCGCCCGCGGAGAGGTGTCGACCTATACGGTGGACACCGTTCTGCCGGAGCTCTGGAAGTCGGTCCGTGCCGGCAAGGTGTCGCGGGCCGAGATCGCCTGGAGCGATGATCTTTTCCTCGAAAGGGTCTGCACGCCGCTCAAGGACGGCGGCGCGGTGATGACCTACACCGACATCACCGAGCGCAAGCGGAACGAGGCCGCCCTCAGCCGCAGCGAGGAGCAGTTCCGGACACTCGTCGAGAACGTGCCCGGCATCACGTTCCGCACGCTGTTCAATGATGACTGGGATATTATCTACATCGGCGGGCAGGTCGAGGAGATCAGCGGCTATCCGGCCTCCGACTTCATGGGCGATCCCCCGAAGCGCACCTGGAAGGATATCGTGCCGCCGGAAGATTATCTGGCGGACGATGCCGCCGTCGATCCGGCGGTGGCTGCGCACCGGCAATACGAGATGGAATACCGCATCCGCCACCGCGACGGCAGCATCCGCTGGCTCAACGACCGGGGCGCGGGGGTGTACGACGAGGCCGGAGAAATCCGCTGGAT
>JAJFFI010000157.1 GCA_021776755.1 Alphaproteobacteria bacterium
CGCTCCATCACGACCGCCCAGGCCGTGAGCCCGAGACGCGACGGACGGCGGACGAGGAACGGGTGCTCCGGATCGGCCTCGACGGTTTCCCTCCACGCTTCGACCGCCTGTTGCACCAGCACCTCGAAGTAGGCCATCGGCCCCTTCGGTGCGACCAGCAGTTCACCGGAGTGACGGCCATTTCGGGTGGCATGGCTGGCAGGCGCCTCGACCAGGGAGGGGTGTTCCAGAACATGGGCGGCAAGCGCCCGGTTGAACGCACCGATGTCGTCGAAATCCGGCGGGGCGGGGCATTCGACCGGCAGGATCAACCGCCCGAAATCGCTGAGATCATGGGCCTCCTGGCCCCGTCCCATCTGCGGCAGGAGTATCGTCCGGAACGCCAGCGCCGAAAGATCGCCCGGGTGGCGCGCGAGAAAGTCCGCTGTTACCGCCTCTGCCCCGTCGAGATCGCCCCGTTCCATCAACAGGCTTGCGAGCTCGACCGCGGCTTTTGGATAATCGGGTGCGGCGGCGGCGGTCTCGCGGTAGGCGGCTTCGGCGGCGTCGAGATCGCCCTGCTCGCGGAGTGTCGCCGCCAGATTGAGCCGCGCGCCGGTATGGTTGTCCTCATTTGCGGTGGCGGCTGCGATGGCGGCGCGGTAGGCGGCGGCGGCCTCGTCGAGCGCACCGTTTTCCTGCAGCGCGATACCGCGGTTGTAGTGAGCTTCGGCAAAGTCGCCGTCGAGCACCAGCGCCCGGTCGTAGGCCTCGATCGCGCCCGCCCGGTCGCCCCGTTCGTGAAGGACGGTGCCGAGATTGCTCCAGGCCTCGGGGAAGCTCGCGCGGGCCCGGATCGCGTCGCGGTAGGCGGCTTCGGCTTCGGCGAGCCGGGAGAGCGCCTTCAGGACGTTCGCGAGGTTGAACGAAGCCTCGGCAAACTTTGGTTTCAGTTTCAGGGAGGCCTTGTAACTCTCTGTTGCAGAAATGAAATCTCCGGATGTTTCCTGCAGCAGGCCAAGATTGAACAGCGCGTCGAGATTGTCCGCTTCGAGCGCCAGCGCCCGGCGATAACAGGCCTCGGCGTCGGAAGACCGGTCCGCCGCCCGATGCACGTTGCCGAGATTCACATGGGCATCGGCCAAGGCGGGCGAGAGCTGCACGGCCCGTTGCAGGGAACGCTGCGCGGCACCCGCATCGCCGGTCCGGAATGCAGCGATACCGGCAAGGTTCAATGTCTCGGCGTCGTCCGGCGCCAGGGCCGCTGCGTCTTTCAGGAGCGTGGCCGCCTCGTCGATCTTGTCTTCCTGCATCAGGTGGAGCGCCTGTTGCAGGCGCGCCTCCTGCAGCGCATCGCGGGCAGGGGATGCACCGCTGACGGCTGCGCCGCCCGTGCGCCGGGCTTCCTTTGCCTGCCGCCGGCGGTCCTGCCGGTTCATCGGGCGGTCTTTTCGAACGGTGCCGTCATGTCGCCCGTCCTACACGATGGGTACGAGACGGCCAAGCGGGGCCTTGTGGAAACCCAGGGCCGGCGCTATCAACGGCGCTTCTCCCAGAAGGACGCTTCCCAGAAGGACGCTGGCCATGACCGCGATCACCGATATCCGCGCCCGTGAAATCCTCGACTCGCGGGGCAATCCGACCGTTGAGGTCGACGTTTTTCTTGAAACCGGACACATGGGCCGCGCGGCCGTGCCGTCGGGCGCGTCGACCGGGGCGCATGAGGCCGTTGAACTCCGCGACGGCGACGACGGGCGCTATCTCGGCAAGGGCGTCGAGAAGGCGGTGGCAGCCGTCAACGGCGAGATTTTCGACGCGATTTCGGGGATGGACGCCGGCGACCAGAGCCGGATCGACCGGCTGCTGATCGACCTCGACGGGACGCCGAACAAGGCGCGCCTCGGGGCGAACGCGATCCTCGGTGTAAGTCTCGCGATGGCCAAGGCCGCGGCGCAGGTTTCGGGACTGCCCCTCTACCGCTATGTCGGCGGGACGCAGGCCCATCGCATGCCGGTGCCGATGATGAACATCATCAACGGCGGCGCGCACGCCGACAATCCGATCGATATCCAGGAATTCATGGTGATGCCGGTGGGTGCTGACACGTTCGCGGACGCCGTCCGCATCGGCGCCGAGATTTTTCACCACCTGAAGAAGGCGCTGAGCGACGGCGGACACAACACCAATGTCGGCGACGAGGGCGGCTTTGCGCCCGATCTGGCGGGATCGGCCGAAGCGCTCGATTTCATCATGAAGGCCATTGAGGCGGCGGGCCGGACGCCCGGCGACGACGTGGTGCTGGCACTCGACGTGGCCTCGACCGAGTTTTTCAAGGACGGCACGTACGAGCTTGCGGGCGAAGGGGCGTCGCTTGATGCGGGCGGCATGTCCGACTACCTCGCCGATCTCGCCAGGCGCTATCCGATCGTTTCCATCGAGGACGGCATGGCCGAGGACGATTTCGACGGCTGGAAGACGCTGACCGACGCCATCGGCGGCGCGGTGCAACTGGTGGGCGATGATCTCTTCGTCACCAATCCCGCGCGCCTGAAGGACGGGGTAGAGAAGGGGCTCGCCAACTCGATCCTCGTGAAGGTGAACCAGATCGGCACGCTGACCGAGACGCTGGACGCCGTCGATACCGCGCACCGGGCGGGTTACACCGCAGTGATGTCGCACCGTTCGGGCGAGACCGAGGACGTGACGATCGCGGACCTCGCGGTCGCCACCAACTGCGGGCAGATCAAGACCGGGTCGCTGTCGCGCTCGGACCGGCTCGCCAAGTACAATCAGCTGATCCGTATCGAGGAAGCGCTGGGGCCGGTGGCCGAGTATGCCGGACGGAGCGTGGTGCGAGCCTGACACAGTCGCGATCGACCGGCCCCGGATTCCGCAGCGCGACTTATCATTTCTTATCATTTTCCCGTGGTCCGAGTGGCGGAAATTCTGGCGCAAATGTTGGGTAATGTCTCAGTTTGAAATCAGAAAATGTTGGGCGCTCCTGACTCTGGCCATATTCCAAAATACAACTTCGTATGCTACCCATAGGTGGTATTAAGGTTGGGGTGATATATGGATGGGTTGGCCGTTTCCGGGGAGGTCGTAGGGGCTGGGACTGCTCTTGCGGGTCTAATAATTATCTACATTGGAATGTTGGTTAGTTCGTATGCGAGCTACGCGGCGCAAGAGCAGCGGTCAGTCAGGGGGGCGCTGCTCACAAGAGCGTGGCTGGCTTTCGTAGGCTTCGCGCTATCCATTCTCGCCGCCGCTTCCGGTGTGTTAGCTAAATGGCTTAATAACGGGTACGTCGCCAATGCAGCAGTTGTGTTTCTTTTGGCCGCGTTTATTTGGGCGGTATTTGCAACCGTGCAAACGGTTCGGGAGATTCGGTAATGGCGTTGACCCTGGAATCTGAGCAGCGGATGGAATCAGTCGGGCTTATCGAATTTTATAACGGCGATGTAGCAGCTTGGACGGGCCTTGTTCGCGAAACAAAAGAGTTCGTGACAAGGAACTTCCCGGATGGTTCTCTCATTCGTAGAGATGACGTGGCAAAGGCACTTATTCCGGTTTTGGAGGTGCACGAAGAATTTCAAGAAATTCGTAATCAAAAAAAGTTGCGCCCGAAGTATTGGATAAGAGACTATGCTGATCTACTTATAGATCGGACGTGGGATCAACTAGTGGAGGAAGAAAATGGCGAAGAATGAGCAGAACTTGAAAAAAAATGAAGAGTTCGTGAAGAAAATTCTAGCCAAGTACTTCCATCAACGGAAGATTGACCCTGATCGTTTGAGGGAGGCAGCGGAAAAGCTGTGTGACGCTATGCCGTCCGAGAAGGCCGCCTAAACAGACTTCTTGTAAGACCCGCGCGGTCCGGGCTTCGGCGCTCGGGCGTCGATCAGTCCCACGATCCATTCCATATCCCGGAGCGTGTCGGTCACGCCAGCGGCCATCGCCGGGCTGACCTTGAGCGTTTTATGGATACGGCAGAAATTGTAATGCAGGAAGTAGAGCGACAGCATGTGAATGTGGTTGTCGATCTTCTTTGAAAACGCATTGGTCAGGCGCGTGAAACGGCGCATACCCATCCGCATCGTCAGGTTGTGGCGCTCCACATAGGACGTGCTGACATGCTTCTTGTCCGGCTCGCCCTCGACACGGGTTTTCTTGGTGCCGGTGCACTCTGCTGGGCTGTAGCGGCCTTTCGCGCTCTCGGGAACAGAGCCGTATAGCTTCACAAGCTGCGCATAGTCTACATCGGCCCCAAACGCGCCCTCGACGGCTTCCAGATATGCCTTGTGCCCGTCCGTGGTTAGCTGGACGCGGGTCGCCAGCCGCTCCGCAACGTCACTCATGAACGCATTGGCGTACTCGCTGTCACGCCCGCCAACCTCGTAGGACAGGATCATCTTGGAGTCTGCATCGAGCGCGGTCCAGGTCCACACGTCGCCAGCACCCTCGGGCGCAGCCTTGGCGGTCTTCACGTTGCGCTGTTTGGCGTAGCAGAAGGACCAGATTTCATCGCACTGGACGCGCTTTGCCTCAACGTCGCGCACATGCTCATCGTGGTACGCCGCACACGCCTCGCCCGCGTTCACCAGCAGCTTGGTCACTGTATTGATGCTGACGCCAACCACGCGGGAGATAGACCGCATGGAAGACCCCTCCACCAGCATGGAGAGGATTTGGACGCGCTTGTGAAGGGGCAGCTTGTTCATGCCCCTAATGTATGAACTCTTATGCTTAGCGTCAAGTAATTTGTTCAATTTAGGCATTAATAAGCGACCGCAGGCAAATTGGATTTGACTGCGGATTCACTAGTTTAGTATAATAGAAATAGCTGGCGGGTCGCCCGTCCCGGAAGTGCCACTTCCGAAACGGGCGTTGCCCTTTAGGCTATATTATCATGTACCACCTCCCGATCCGGGTTTACGGACCTAATGGGGGTTGCCCGGCTGGCGAAGCCGGGATCGGAATTGCGAAGGTTGTCTCTGGCAAGATACAGACCTTCACAGGCGAACCTAGGAGCCGGACGCATCAGCGTCCGGCTCCTTTGTCTCTGGCGGCGCAAGGATATAATCCCCGCGCTTCTGAAGCTTCTCCTGTTCTTTAAGGCGGGTCACCGCCGTGTAGAAATAGTTGCCAAGGCGCTTCTTGTCGTACCCCTTGTCGGCAAGGGCGCTCCGAAGTTTCTTCCGGGTGATCTTTCCTGCCTCTGCAACAATATTGACAATGGCGTCGGTCATTGGCGGCAACTCGACACCATTCAGGGGCTTCGTGATTTCCCGCTCACGGGCCTTCCCCGCAGCGGCTGGATCACCCCCGTGTTTCACGGCCTGGTCGCCACTGGCCGCCATAATTTTTTCAGCAGCCTCGATCAGGCCGTTGATCTCAATAAGGCGACCGCGGACACTCTCCATCTCGGTGGTGAGATTATCGCGCTCCTTGCGCCACTGCTCAACCTGACCTGCGGTGAGGATAGCCTTGGTATTCGTGTAGGTGACAGTCATCACGCCCTCCTTCATTTCGTGGTGTATGCCACGAGTCTCGGGCGGACACAAGAGCCTGATTGGTGAATTGTTGGTGAGTGGTTACTTTTTGGGCTTGCCCCAGCGGGCCTTGGCTGCCTTGCGGGCAATCTCCATCCGGCGCTTAGCGCCCAGATTCTCCGCCCGCGCCCTCCCGCCCCGGCGACCCAATTCCTGGGCGGCCTTGTTCTTGCCTTCGTCTTCCGGGGCGTCTTCAATCTCCCCGGTCGCAATCTTCGCCACCGCGACGGCGGCTCCGATCACGTCAGCCGGGCGCTTCTCGCCTTTTGGTCCCTTGGGCATTGCTATCGGCTAATCGACAATGGGCATAGTTCAACTGATCCGATGGTTATCGCGACAGTTGAACCCAGACAATTGTAGTAACAGATTTTGTTCAAACCAGAGACCTGCTCCCCCGTCTTGAAACACACTGCTGCAACTTGGATTTCATCATTGTTGGCCGGTGGCGTGGTGGGGGAACCCCCAGGAACCAATCCGGCTAGCGCTGCCGCTGCTATCAAACCGATGAACTTCATGTGCTGATCCTCCATATCCCCGCTAAGCATATAGGAAGCCGTGCGCTATTTCGATAGGGCGTCAAGGGTCTGGGATTTCAAACTGAGACACCGCCAAATGTTGACATATGTTGACATCCGGACGCGCAGGATTCCGGGGATTTCCGTTGCAAACCCGGGGAAAGTGACGAGCCCACGGAAGGCGCCCGCTCGACCGGTGGACGAGGTGTTCTGCCATTGGCGCATTGTAGGCTAATATACCTATATTGCAAGACCGGTATGAAAATAATTCAACCTGGATTCCGCGCTCTGTTGCCTAATCTCGCCCTTGCTAACCTATGACCGAAAGCCGACCGTCGAATTGCGGTAGAAATACGTCCATTGAGGAAACTGGCACCGCGAGTAGATGCCGCTTGATGCGACGTTTACAATGATCGCCGTTGCAGGCCGGTTTGGACTTGGGGCCAGAACGGACGCATGACGATGATACCCAATTCAGAAGACACGCAGCCGGAATCGGCTTCCGGGAATTGCGCGACCGGTGCGAAAGAGTACATATCGAACGAAATGCTGCTGGCCATCGTCCAGCAGTCGGACGACGTGATTATCGTGCGGTCGCTCGAAGGTGAGGTGCTGTACTGCAATGCCGCTTCGGAGCGCGTTCTGGGCTACAAGCCATCAGAACTCATCGGCCAGAATGTCTGGCAAATCTATCCGGAAGACCGCCGGGTGGAGTTCGAGCAACTCGCCGGCCGGTTCCGCAAGGGCGAAGCACTCGAAGATTTCGAAACCGTGCGCCGGCGCAAGGACGGACGCGACATATTTGTGTCGGTAACCCTCTATCCTCTGCGCAACAGCGCTGGCGAGATTTTCGCGGCGGCCGGGATCACACGGGATATCACATCACGCAAGGATGCCGGCGACGTCCAGAAGCTGGTCGCCCACGAATTGCAACACCGGGTGAAGAACATGCTCTCCGCGGTTCGGTCACTGCTGATCCAGACCGCACGCCAGAGCGCCGATCTAGAAGGATTTCTTGAGGGCTTCACGGGACGGATCGATGCCCTGGCGCGAGTCCAGGGACTCATGAGCAGAACGGTCGCCTCGATTGCGAATTTTGAGGAATTGGTCAGCGAGGAACTTCTCGCGCACGGCGGGCGCCTGGGAGAGAACGTATCGATCGAAGGGCCCAATGTGAACCTGGGCCGTGCCGCTGCCGCGACGGTTGCGATGGTCATGCACGAACTTGCCGCGAATTCGGTGAAGTTCGGCGCCCTCGCTGTCGAGAACGGGTCGATCGCGGTTTCCTGGGACATAGAAGAGAGCGATCCGTTGCCGGTCATGAAGATTGACTGGGTCGAGATCGGCCTCGACACCGTGCCCGATATGAATGCCGGCGGCTTCGGCCGTCAATTGATCGAAAGAGCGGCCCCTCATCAACTCAACGGTGAAGCCAGCCTCGACTTCGGGGACGACGCGCTTCGCTGCTGTCTGAAGTTCCCCCTCGAGCAGCAACCATCGGAATTCGAAGAAAACGGCCTGTCGCATTGATTGGCGCATTGATTGACACACTCAAGACTGAATAACCGCTCAAGCGCCGCAACTGGCGCCCTCGCGCGGCACATCCGATTTTCCGAAAGTCCTGACAGGTTGACGCCCAGTATTCGCGAAGTATTGGCGCACAAGATGTTGTGTGCGCCCCGAAGTATGCGGCGCTCATCTTGTAAGTAACTGAATGTTAACCAGTTTCCAATAGACCTGAACGTTGAGGTTGTGGTGCAATAAAAACAAGAACAACAAAAAATAACAATAATATGAATGCGTTCGGTGAAATCAGGTTGCGCGCCCGTCGGATGGTGGTGTCGACGGTCGGGGTCTGCCTCCTCGGCTACATCGCGTTTCACGCGGTGCAGGGGGAGCGGGGCCTGCTCGCGTGGTGGCGCATTCAGGAAGACATCAAGGTTTCGCGCACGGACCTTGCGACCGCGGAGCAAAAGCGCGCGGCGCTCGCGGCCAGGGTCGCGCTGATGCGCCCGGAAAGCCTCAACATCGACATGGTGGACGAACAAGTCCGCCGCGTGCTCGGGCTGGCGCACCCCGATGAACGCCTGGTCCTGCAACCGCCGGGCGCGGGGCCGCGCAAGGCCCGCTGAACTCCCCAGAATAGACTGATCTGTCTGATTTTCCTGCCATCTCGGAAAAAGAAACTGGTCAAGAGGGCCGTTGAAAGACTACGTTGTGTGGTTTCAGCGCCGTCCGACCGGACGGAGGTCCAGAAAAACCAGAGCGAACGAGGCCCCATGGCAGGGAAGTCGAAGTCCGGCGGGAAATCCGCATCCTCCGGTAGCAAAAGCAAATCCTCCGGCGCAAAGTCCGGGAAAACCGGCGCCAAACCGTCCAAGGACGATCTCCTTCAATATTACCGCGACATGCTGCAGATCCGCCGCTTCGAGGAAAAGGCGGGTCAGCTCTATGGCATGGGCCTGATCGGCGGGTTCTGTCATCTCTATATCGGCCAGGAAGCGGTCGTGATCGGGATGCAGTCGTGCCTCGAGGACGGCGACAGCGTCATCACGACCTACCGCGACCACGGGCACATGCTGGCGACGGGCATGGACCCGAAGGGTGTGATGGCGGAACTGACCGGGCGCATCGACGGCTATTCCAAGGGCAAGGGCGGCTCGATGCACATGTTCTCGAAAGACAAAGGTTTTTACGGCGGCCACGGCATCGTCGGCGCCAATGTGCCGCTCGGCACCGGGCTGGCATTCGCCCACAAGTACCGCGAGGACGGCGGCGTCTGCCTGACCTATTTCGGCGACGGGGCGGCCAACCAGGGGCAGGTCTACGAGGCCTTCAACATGGCCGCACTCTGGGATCTGCCGGTGGTTTATGTGATCGAGAACAACAAATACGGGATGGGCACGTCGGTTGCCCGTTCGTCGGCCACGACCGACCTGCACAAGCGCGGGGCGGCGCATGGTATTGACGGCCAGAAAATCGACGGCATGAACGTGCTGAAGGTGCGCGAGGCGGGGATCGAGGCGGTCGCCTATGCGCGCGAGAAGGGGCCGATCATCCTCGAGATGGAAACCTACCGCTATCGCGGCCACTCGATGTCGGATCCGGCGAAGTACCGATCGAAGGAAGAAGTTTCGAAGATGCGCGACGAGCGCGACCCGATCGTCCAGCTCCGCGACATCATCCTGAAGGAAAAGGGCATCGACGAGGACGGGCTGAAGGAGATCGACAAGGAAGTGCGCGAGATCATCAACGCCGCTGCCGAGTTTGCGCAGGAATCGCCGGAGCCGGATCCGTCCGAGCTCTACACTGACATCCTGATCGAAGCCTGAAGGAGGGACGGACATGCCGATTGAAGTTCTGATGCCGGCCCTCTCGCCGACCATGACCGAGGGCAACCTCGCCAAATGGCACAAGGCGGAGGGCGATTCCGTCACCTCGGGCGACGTGCTGGCCGAGATCGAGACCGACAAGGCGACGATGGAGGTCGAGGCGGTCGACGAGGGCACGATGGGGAAGATCCTCGTCAGCGAGGGCACCGAAGCGGTAGCCGTCAACACGCCGATCGCGTTGCTGCTGGGCGAGGACGAGGACAAGGGCGCGCTCGACGGCTACGAGGCGAAGGGTGTGGGCGGCGGTTCCACCGACAAGGACAAGGCCGAGCCCAAGGACGACAAGGGCGACAAGGAAGAGAAGCAGGCCAAGGACGAAAGCACGTCAGAGCAAAAGGCCCCCGACGGCTTTGCCAAGCCCGAGGCGGCCGACCCGGGCCCCGAGCCGGACTATGACGGCGAGACCCACGAGATCACCATCCGCGAGGCGCTGCGCGACGCGATGGCCGAGGAAATGCGGGCCGATGACCGCGTGTTCCTGATGGGCGAGGAGGTGGCCGAATACCAGGGCGCCTACAAGGTGAGCCAGGGGCTGCTCGATGAGTTCGGGCCAAAGCGCGTGATCGACACGCCGATCACCGAGCATGGCTTTGCGGGCCTCGGCGTCGGCGCGTCGATGGCGGGGCTTCGCCCGATCGTCGAGTTCATGACCTGGAACTTCGCGATGCAGGCGATCGACCACATCATCAATTCGGCCGCCAAGACGCTCTACATGGCGGGCGGCGAGCTGGGTTCGCCCATCGTCTTCCGGGGCCCGAACGGCGCGGCGTCCCGCGTCGCGGCGCAGCATTCGCAGTGCTATGCCAGCTGGTACGCGCATTGCCCGGGCCTCAAGGTCGTCGCGCCCTGGTCGGGCATGGACGCCAAGGGCCTGCTGAAGGCGGCGATCCGCGACCCGAACCCGATCGTCGTGCTCGAGCACGAAATGCTGTACGGCACGAAGTTCGAGGCGCCGACGGATCCGGACTTCGTGCTGCCCATCGGCAAGGCGAAGATCGAGCGCAAGGGCAGCGACGTCACCATCACCGCGTTTTCGCGGATGGTCGACGTGGCGCTGGCCGCGGCCGAGGAACTGGCGAGCGACGGCATCGAGGCCGAGGTCATCAATCTCCGGACGCTCCGCCCGCTCGACACGGCGACAATTATCGACTCGGTCAAGAAGACCAACCGCATCGTCACGGTCGAGGAGGGCTGGCCCTATGCCGGCATCGGATCCGAAATCGCGTCCGTGATGATGGAGGCGGCCTTCGACTGGCTGGATGCGCCCGTGACGCGCGTCTGCGGCGAGGACGTCCCGATGCCGTATGCCGCCAATCTCGAGGCGCTGGCGCTGCCGACGCCCGAGCGCGTGGCCAAGGCCGTGCGTTCCGTCAGCTACGCAGACTGAGCGGGGGCGGGACGGATGCCGATTGAAGTTCTGATGCCGGCGCTGTCGCCGACCATGACCGAGGGCAACCTCGCGAAATGGCATAAAGCCGAGGGCGATTCCGTCACCTCCGGCGACGTGCTGGCGGAGATCGAAACCGACAAGGCGACCATGGAGGTCGAGGCGGTCGACGAAGGCACGATGGGGAAGATCCTCGTCAGCGAGGGCACCGAAGCGGTCGCCGTCAACACGCCGATCGCCCTGTTGCTGGGCGAGGACGAGGACAAGAGCGCGCTCGACGGCTACGAGCCGAAGGGCGGCCCGGGCGGGGGCGGCAAGCCGGCGGAGTCGAAAGACAAGGGCGAGGGCGGCGACAGCGGCGACAGCGGCAAGGACCGGAAGGCCGCGCCGGAGAAACACGAAAAATCAGACGATGGCGATGATTCCGGTGAAAAGCCGGCGCCAAGGAAAAGCTCCGGCGATGTGAAGGCGACGCCGCTTGCCCGCCGCATGGCGGAGCAGGCAGGGCTCGACCTCGGTGAACTCGGCGCAACGGCGCCCGGCGGCAAGGTCGGCAAGGCCGATGTGCTGGCGGCGGCCGGCGGCGGCGGGAAAAAATCTGCTTCGGGGAGCCCGGACACGACTGCGGACAAGGGCGACCGCATTTTCGCGAGCCCGCTGGCCCGCCGCCTTGCCAAGGAAAACGATCTCGATCTGGCAACGATCAAGGGTTCGGGCCCGAACGGCCGCATCATCGAAAAAGATATCGAGCGGGTGAAGGCCGACGGCCCGGACATCAAGCCCGAGGCCGGCACGGACGACGCGGCACGCCCGCAGGACAAGGCGGCTGCCGGCGAGGCGCCGGGACGCGAAGGTGCCTGGGAAGAGGTCAAGCATTCGGGCGTGCGCAAGATCATCGCCAAGCGGCTCACCGAGTCCGACCGCGACATCCCGCAGATCTATCTCTCGGTCGATTGCGATCTCGCGAACCTGCTCGCGATGCGGGCGCAGATCAACGATGCAGCCCCCAAGGACAAGGAGGGCAAGCCCGACTACAAGGTCTCGGTCAACGACATCGTCATCAAGGCGGCCGCCATGGCGCTGCGCGCGGTGCCCGGATGCAACGCGCGCTGGACCGATGACGCGATGCTGATGCTGAACACGGTCGACATCGCGGTCGCGGTCGCGACCGACGGCGGGCTGATCACGCCCATCGTGTTCGACGCCGACAAGAAGGGCCTTGGCCAAATTTCCAAGGACATGAAGGACCTCGCCGGCCGCGCGCGGCAAGGCAAGCTGCAACCCGAGGAATACCAGGGCGGCAGCTTCTCGGTCTCGAACCTCGGCATGTTCGGCATCAGCCACTTCACCTCGATCATCAACCCGCCGCAGGCCTGCATCCTCGCGGTCGGCGCGGGCGAGGAGCGCGCGGTCGTGCGGAACGGCGAGATAACTATCGCCAACATGATGACCGTGACCCTGACCTGCGATCACCGCGTGGTGGACGGCGCGATGGGTGCCGAGTGGCTGCAGGCGTTCAAGGGCTACATTGAGTCGCCGGCAACGATGCTGGCGTGACGCAGTGCCCATGACCGCGAGCCCGGACAAGATCGACATCGCCGAGAAGTTCGGGCAGTTCTCCGAGCAGTGGCAGCCGAAGATCGTGGCTGATCTGGACGACTACGAGATCAAGCTGGTGCGGCTCGAGGGCGACTTCGTCTGGCACCAGCATGAGGACGCCGACGAGATGTTCTTTGTGATCGACGGCACGCTGCGGATGGATTTCCGTGACCGGCAGGTCCATGTCGGCGCGGGCGAAATGATCGTCGTGCCGCGCGGGGTGGAGCACAAGCCGTTCGCGGCGGCCGAATGCCGGATCATGCTGCTTGAGCGCAAGGGCGTGCCGAATACCGGCGACGGGCCGGCAAGCGACCGGACGGCGGCGCCGGAACGATTGTAGCGCCGAGCGTCCTTCGAGACGGGGCTTTGCCCCTCCTCAGGACGAGGTGGAATTCAGAACCGAGGATGGAACTTCATGGCCGAAACAGAATTTGATCTGATTGTCGTTGGCGGCGGGCCGGGCGGCTATGTGGCGGCGATCCGGGCGGCGCAATTGGGGATGAAGGCCGCCGTGGTCGAGCGCGAGCACCTGGGCGGCATCTGCCTCAACTGGGGCTGCATCCCGACCAAGGCGCTGCTGCGCACGTCCGAGGTCTATCATCTGATGCAGAACGCCAAGGAATATGGCTTGTCCGCCAAGGACATCTCCTTCGATGCCGAGGCGATCGTGAAGCGCTCGCGCGGCATCGCGGGCCAGCTTTCGAAGGGCGTCGCGCATCTTCTGAAGAAGAACAAGGTCGAGGTCATCGACGGCCACGGGAAACTCGCCGGGCCCTCTGAATCCGGGGGGGGCAAGCTCGCGGTCACCAAGGACGGCAAGGACGTCGCCGACCTCAAGGCCAAGCACATCATCCTGGCGACGGGCGCGCGGGCCCGCGTGATGCCGGACGCCGGGCTCGAGCCCGACGGCAAGTTCATCTGGACCTACAAGGAAGCGATGGTGCCCGAGGACATTCCGAAATCGCTGCTGGTGATCGGCTCGGGTGCGATCGGCATCGAGTTTGCGAGCTTCTATCACGACATGGGCGCGGACGTGACGGTGGTCGAGATGCTCGACCGCATCGTGCCCGCCGAGGACGCGGAGATTTCCGAGTTCGCGCTCAAGCAGTTCATGAAGCAGGGTATGAATATCCACACCGGCGCCAAGGTCGCGAAGCTCGAGAAGGGCAGCAGTACCGTGAAGGCCACGATCGAGATCGGCGACAAGTCCGAGACCGTCGAGGTCGAGCGCGTCGTGCTCGCCATCGGCATCACCGGCAATGTCGAGGACATCGGGCTTGAGGACACGAAGATCGAGGTCGAGAAAGGCCACGTGAAGGTCAACGAATGGCTCGAGACCGGCGAGCCTGGCATCTACGCCATCGGCGATCTGGTCGGCCCGCCCTGGCTCGCGCACAAGGCGAGCCACGAGGGCGTGATCTGTGTCGAGAAGATCGCGGGGCAGGATGGCGTCCACCCGCTGCATACGTTGAATATTCCAGGCTGCACCTATTGCCGGCCGCAGATCGCGAGCGTCGGACTGTCGGAGGCCAAGGCCAAGGAAGCCGGGCACGAAATAAAGGTCGGCCGCTTCCCGTTTGTCGGCAACGGCAAGGCCATCGCGCTCGGCGAGGATCAGGGCATGATCAAGACCGTGTTCGACGCCAAGACCGGCGAGCTGCTGGGCGCGCACATGATCGGCGCCGAAGTGACCGAGCTGATCCAGGGCTACACGGTCGCCAAATCCATGGAGACCACCGAGGCCGAACTGATGCACACGGTCTTCCCGCACCCGACGCTGTCGGAAATGATGCACGAGAGCGTGCTCGATGCATTCGGTCGGGCGATCCATTTCTAGGTTCCTCGCCTGCCTGATTGCGCTTGCAGTCGCGGCTCCCGCGCTGGCCGACAGTTCGTCGCCGCGGCTCGCGGCGTATTACGACCGGCAGATGGCGATCCTGGAGGGGGCGGTCTATGCTTGGGAAGGGCGGAACCAGCCGAAACAACTGCCGGTCAAGGGCGCGGTGCAGGTCGGGGTCGGCGACGACAATCATTATGTGCTGACGTCCGACCGGACATTGCTGCGGTTCGGTAACGATGCCGGACAGCCCGTTCCGGTGATGACCGATGTCGTGCGCTTTGCCGCCGGGCAGGACGGGGTGCTGGCGATCAAGGCCGACGCGACGCTTTGGCTGATCGACGGGCTGCCCGGTGACGGCAAGATGATCGCCGAGGGCGTTGCCACCGCCGCGGTCGGGGACAGCGCCAATTATTACGTGACCGATACGGGCGCGCTCTACGTCAAGGGCAAGGCGCATCGCGGGCAGTACGGCGATGGCAAACTGAAATCCACGGACAGTTTCGTGAAGACCGCGGAGAACGTCGCGCAGATCAACGCGCATACCGGCCATGCGATCCTGATGACCAAGGACGGCGACGTGCTCGGCACCGGCGGCAACATCTATGGCCCGGTCGGGCGGCACGGGCTTGGCGACAAGGCGGTGCGCTGGTCGAAGATCATGGGCGGCGCGCGGGCGATGGCCACCGGGTCGTCGCACACTTTCGCGATCCGTCAGGACGGGACGCTGATGGGATGGGGGCGGGCCTATGGGCCGGAGCCTGTCCCGGTGATGGCGGGCGTGTCGGCGGTCGCGGCAGGATCGCGGACGGTGATCGCGCTCAAGACCGACGGCACGCTCTGGCAATGGCGCGCCGGGGAGCCCCCGAAACGGGTGCAATTGAAATGAGGCACGGCTTGACCTTTGCCCCCTGCGCAATCAGGTTCCGGGTATGACCGAGATGAAGACAGAGACGCCTCCTGGAGGCCGGGCTGAAGCCCGTCTGCGGCACCCCGAGAAGGCGCACCGGCCAGACAATCCGGTGCGGCGGGGGAAGCCCGACTGGTTGCGCGTGAAGGCGCCGACCTCGCCGGTCTATCGCGAGACCCGCGACCTGATGCGGAAATTGTCGCTGAACACGGTCTGCGAGGAAGCGGCCTGCCCGAATATCGGCGAGTGCTGGGCCAAGAAGCACGCGACGATGATGATCCTGGGCTCGGTCTGCACCCGGGCCTGCGCGTTCTGCAATGTGGCGACGGGGCTGCCGGACCTGCTCGACCCGCATGAACCCGCCCACGTCGGCGAGGCGGTGGCGACGCTGGGGCTCGAACATATCGTCATCACGTCGGTCGACCGGGACGACCTCGAGGACGGCGGGGCCGCGCATTTCGCGCAAGTGATCCGCGAGATCCGCCGCCAGGCGCCGGGCACGACCATCGAGGTGCTGACCCCCGACTTCAAGCAGAAGAAGGGCGCGATCGAGGTTGTCGTGCGGGCGCGCCCGGACGTCTTCAATCACAATCTTGAGACGGTGCCGCGGCAACACCTGCCTGCTGCCGCAGACCGAGCCGCAGAAACTGCGCGTTCAATAGGGTTGGCTCCTTCCTCCCGGTGCATGCGC